>CAWELF010000002.1:0-177533 GCA_963809855.1 uncultured Bacteroidales bacterium
TAACCAATCCAAATGTTTTGGTACGACCTTTACCTTTGCAGGGACAGAATTTACCACTACAGGTCTAGTAGCCGGAGATGTAGTCACATCAGTAACATTAACGAGTGCAGGGACAGCCGCAGGAGCTACAGTTGCAGGTTCACCTTATTCAATCTCACCAAGTGCAGCTATTGGTACCGGCCTTGCTAATTATACCATTACATATAATGATGGTAGTTTAACGGTTAATCCATTACCAGCAGCCAATTCAATAATTGGCCTTGCATTAGTTAATGCTGGAACGACGGGAATAGCATATGGAGTTACAACAGACAATAGTGCAACAGCAACTTATGCATGGTCATATAGTGGTACAGGAGCAACATTAAGTTCAACAGTTGGAAATGCTATTACTATTGATTTCAATGCAGCTTCGACAAGCGGAACTTTGACAGTAATTGAAACTATCACAGCTACAGGTTGTTCAACATCAAATACCCTAGCTCTAACCGTCAATTCAGCTCCGACACCAAATCCGATAATTGGTACAGCAGCAATATGTGCTGGATCAATTGGAGTAGCTTATGGAGTGACAACAGACAATAGTGCAACAGCAACATACGCATGGTCATATAGTGGTACAGGAGCAACATTGAGTTCAGCAACGGGAAATGCAATCACGATTGACTTTGCAGTTAATGCCACAAGTGGTATATTATCAGTGGTTGAGACCTTAACTGCTTCAGGTAGCTTTACCTCAAATACGTTACTTGTCACAGTCAATCCTTTGCCAAATACCAATGCCATCGTAGGAACTCCTACAATATGTGCTGGTTCAACAATTGTCCCTTATGGAGTTACCACAGACAACAGTGCAACCGCAACCTATGCATGGACCTATAGCGGAACAAATGCAACCCTGAGTTCTCCAAGTGGCAGTGCAATAACCATCGATTTTGCAAATACTGCAACCGGTGGAACGTTGACGGTAGTTGAAACGGTAACTCTTACTGGCTGTTCGACAACCAATGCACAAGTAATTACGGTCAATCCATTACCAACAGCAACGATAGCATACACAGGTTCTCCTTGGTGTTCATCAGCAGCCGTTCAACCGGTGACATTGACAGGAACAGCAGGTGGCTCTTTTAGCTCCACTGCCGGTCTGACCATCGATCCAGTAACGGGGGATATAACACCATCAACAAGTACCGCAGGTGTGTATACAGTTACTTATACGGTTGCAGCAGCAGGTGGATGTGGTATTGTCACAGCAACAACTTCTGTGACTATTAATTCAACACCAACAGCACCAGCAATAGGTTTAATAACCCAACCGACCTGCACAACAGCAACCGGTAGCGTAGCTCTAAGCGGTTTACCACTCGGATCATGGACAGTAACTGAGTCGATAGGATCTACCACGATCACAGGAAATGGGGCAACGGCCACCTTCAGTGGTTTAACACCTAATTCCTATACCTTTACTGTAACCGACGGTGGAACTTCATGCACATCAGCAGCATCTGGCATTGCAACTATAAACCTGCCGCCAGCAACAACTGCTGCACCTTCGATAGGAGCGATCACCCAGACAACTTGTTCTGTTGCTACGGGTAGCGTTGCGCTTAGCGGATTACCGGCATCAGGAACATGGACTTTAACGGAATCGGTAGGTTCCACAACAATTTCAGGAACTGGTACCACTGCAACATTTAGTGGTTTATCGCCTGCAACCTACACATTTACTGTTACAGATGGAGTTACCGGATGTACTTCTGCTGCTTCAACCAGTGCGTTAATAAATGCTCTCCCAACTACTCCTGCTGCACCATCGATAGGAATAGTTACCCAGCCTTCATGTTCAGTTTCAACTGGTAGTGTAGCTTTAAGCGGATTACCTTCAACCGGAACATGGACCGTTACAGAATCTATTGGTTTAACAACAATTACGGGTACTGGAACAACCGGAACATTCAGTGGTTTGTCAACCAACACCTATACATTTACGGTAACTGACGGTGTTTCGACTTGTACATCAGTAGCATCAACCAGTGCAATCATCAATGTTCAACCTGCTTCACCTTCTGTAACTACCTCTGCTACAGACGTAAATTGTTTCGGAGCTTCAACAGGTACCGCAACAGCAATTCCAACAGGAGGTACTGCACCATATACTTATTCATGGAACACAACTCCTGTACAAACTGTCGCAACTGCAACAGGTTTGAAGGCCGGTACATACCAGATAACAATAACCGATGCAAACGGATGTACGGCAACTTCAACAGCAATTGTAGGTCAACCTCTGGCGGCTCTGTCAGGTACCATTAGTGCCCAAACAAATGTAACATGTAATGGCTTTACTGACGGAACAATGACAATCGCCGGTGCAGGTGGAACTTCGCCATACCAGTATAGTCTAGATGGAGTTACATTCCAGGTTTCGGGTACTTTCAGCGGGCTAGTGGCTAAGGCATATTCAGTCACAGTTCGTGATTCCAAAGGATGTACAATAATTATCCCTGTTACAATAACAGAACCTGCAGTGCTCTCAATTGCAGCAAGTTTTCAATCTTCTTCATGCCCTGATGTTCCGGATGGCAGTATAACACTAACCATAACCGGAGGTACACCTCCATATACTGCAAACTGGTTAGATGGTGGTGTCACTACATTAAATCGTACGAATATTCTTGCAGGAACCTACAAGGTAATTGTAAATGGTTTAAATGGTTGCCCTGCATCGCAAGTTATTGTAGTCGGTGTTGTTGGTTCTGATGGATGTATTGAAATACCGGGGGTCATAACTCCTAATAATGACGGATTTAATGATACCTGGAAGATTAAGAATATTGATCTGTTCCCGGATGCAGAGGTATTTATTTATACCAGATGGGGAAAACTGGTATACAATACAAAGAACATTGCTGCTCATCCATGGGATGGAACCTATAATGGGAAACTTTTACCAACAGATTCATATCATTATGTTCTTCATCTGAATGATGGATACAAAACACGATCAGGTGTAATAAGCATAATCAGATAATTAATATTATATTTAGAAGATTTAGATTATGAGGTATCTCAGAAGTATATTACCGGTAATTTTCGCTCTCTGTCTTTTTGGATCAGCAGCTGGACAGCAGGTGCCGATGTATAGCCAGTATATCATGAATGGATTTTTAATCAATCCATCATTAGCAGGACTCGATGGGTATACAACCGTCAACCTGACTGTGAGAGAACAGTGGGTAGGAATGGCAGGCGCTCCAAGCACTTACGCTGCAAGTTTTCAAACAAGATTATTGAAAGACAGTTATATTTCAAAATCAACATCTGTCAGAAAGAAGTTTGTAAAACCAACCCGTGGAGGTAAAGTCGGACTTGGAGGGTATATTTTCAACGATAATAACGGAATTATGAGACGAACCGGAGCTCAGATAGCATACGCTTACCATATTGCAATGGGTCGGACTGACGGTATACCTAATGACCTTTCTTTTGGACTTGCAATGACTGCATATCAGTTTAACGTCAATTTGCAGGGTTTGATTTATGACGCATCCGATCCATTATTGAACTCGTACGACCGTTCAGTATTTATTCCCGATTTTAACTTCGGGGCAAGTTTCACCACTACCAGGTATTATGGCGGATTTGCAATGTCAAACTTGCTTAGGGGATCTATCATTTTTGCAAATTCAGATACTTCAAATATTAAGCGATCTGAGCTGGGTAATTTTTTCCTTACAGGAGGTTATAAGTTTACTCTTGCTCCTGATTGGATCCTTGAACCTTCAGCTTTGATTAAAGCATCTGATATGTTATTCAAATCGGCGCAGGCAGATATTACGGCACGTGTATATTATAAAGAAGATTACTGGGCAGGTTTGTCCTACAGAACAAATGATGCAATAATTCTTATGATGGGTTTAAAATACGACAGATATTACTTTGCCTACGCCTTCGATTTTACTCTCACCGATATCCGCAAACAAAGTTTTGGAACCCACGAACTTACACTGGCTGTTAAATTCGGTGAAAGCGCAAGAAGGTACAGATGGATAAATGCCTATTAAAGCACTTATTTATAGAATAGTATGTATCCTCTTTATTTTTATTGCTGTAATACCAGGAGGATATTCACAGAACAATGCATCACATCCTGTAAGACTAATGTTTTACAATGTTGAAAATCTGTTTGATATATATAAAGATTCACTTAAGGACGATGCTGAATTCCTTCCGGGAGGAGTAATGAGATGGAACCTGACAAGGTATAACAAGAAAATTAATTCACTTTATAAAACTATTATTGCAGCCGGGGAATGGCAACCTCCGGCTGTTGTTGCGTTTTGTGAAGTAGAGAACAGGAAGGTTCTAGAAGATCTCATATATGGCACTTACCTTTCGAAATTCCTTTATGGAATTGTGCACGAGGAATCTCCCGATATGAGAGGAATTGACGTATGTCTGATCTACCAAAAGAATCTGGCAAAATTAATTAACTATAAATATTATATCCCATCTGTTGTTAACCGGGAAAAATATGCAACCAGAAGTGTATTATATGCAAAATTTGCCATTTCAGAGGATACAATTCATCTCTTTGTAAATCATTGGCCTTCAAGAAGGGGAGGAGTACTGGCAGGAGAAGACCTCAGATTGGCAATATCTTCAATGGTTAGAGACAAGGCTGATTCAATTATGAGGATTAACCCAAAGGGGGCAAAGATTGTCTTTTTAGGTGATTTTAATTGTTCTCCCGATGATCAGGAGATTAAGGCCATGATTGCAGTTCGAGATTCGGCCCGTTCCCTGATAAATTTGTCGGAGAGCCTGGCTGAAAAGGGATTAGGAACATATCGTTATATGGGAACATGGGAATTGATCGACCAGGTTATTGTCTCCAACCGTCTTTTGGAAGCAGCTGAAGGTATCTACACAGAGGCCAAATTGATAACTATTTTTAAACCTGATTTCCTCCTGACCAAAGACCCCAAATACCCGGGGTACTCTCCGTTTTCAACATACAGGGGTTATAAATATCAGGGGGGATATAGCGACCATCTGCCTGTGTTACTCGACCTAAAGTTCAGGATGTCTGATCAACAGGAGTAAGGCCAATTTCAATTCCCTTTTTTATCATTAATTTTCTTGCAGCCTCGTGTTCGTTGGGAATAATTCCATCGAGAATCGCCTCCCTTATTGCGTTTTTAATTATGCCAACCTCTTTCCCGGGCCGTATTCCAAAAGTGATTATAATTTCACTTCCATCTATTGGTGGTTGAAAATTTCTGATCGCATCCTTTTCCTCTATTTCTTTAAGTTTGTGCCTTACCTGTTTGAAATTTTCAAGATGTTTAGTTTTCTTCTCTTCGTTTTTGGAGGTGATATCAGCTTCACACAATAGCATCAGGTCATCAATATCATCACCTGCATCAAATAGTAATCTTCTTATTGCTGAATCTGTTACAAGCTCCTGAGAAACAGAAATCGGACGCAGATGAAGATCTACCATTTTCTGAACATATTTCATCTTTTCATTTAGGGGAAGCCTAAGCCTCCTGAAAATATCAGGAACCATCTTAGAACCAACATATTCATGTCCATGAAATGACCAACCATTTTCAGATGAGTATTTTTTTGTAATTGGCTTTGCAATATCATGTACCAGTGCGGCCCATCTCAGCCATATATTATCAGAGCTCTTGCTGATATTGTCCAGAACCTTAATTGAATGGTGAAAGTTGTCCTTATGAGCCCTTCCCTCCTTTGTTTCAACCCCTTTCAGATTATCAAGCTCAGGGAATATTATCTTTAACAGGCCTGATTTGTCAAGAAGGAGAAGTCCTTTGGAAGGATGCTCACACATTATGATCTTATTTAGTTCACCAATAATCCTTTCAGGACTAACTATCCTTATTCTCTCAGCATTTTGTTTTATGGAATTGAATGTGTTTTCCTCAATTGTGAAGTTAAGTTGTGTTGCAAATCTTATTGCCCTCATCATCCTTAATGGATCATCTGAAAATGTTTTGTCAGGGTCTAGTGGTGTTCTGATTATTTTCTTCTTCAGATCACCAATCCCATCAAACGGATCGAGAAATTCCCCAAAAGTCTCTTTGTTAATGCTTATTGCGAGTGCATTAATTGTGAAATCTCTTCTTTTTTGATCGTCTTCGAGGGTGCCATCTTCTACAACCGGTTTTCTTGATTCCCGGTCATAAGACTCCTTTCTGGCGCCAACAAATTCAATTTCGTAGTTGCCGCTTTTAAACATTGCCGTCCCAAAATTCTTAAAGACACTCACTTTTATACCGGGATGGATTTTTTTTGCTGCTCTACGGGCTATCTCTATTCCACTTCCGATGACGACAATATCGATATCTTTTTCCGGATGGTTTCTCTTTAGAAGACAGTCTCTTACCCATCCTCCAATGACGTAACCCTTCACATTCTCGGCTGTTACTACTTCCGAAAGCGTTTCGAAAATTTTGTCATTTAGACATATATTCATATATAGATATGACAATTTGTTATTTAATCCTGACAAAGTTACAATTAATAGTCAATTTTGAGCAAGGATTCATCTTTGCAGTTAATTGGTATAAAGATTGTCTTTAAAATAAACAATTTGAATTTATTTACGTTTAATCAATAAAAAAATGGTTGAGCATCTGACAAAAGAAACGTTTTTGAATAAAGTATTCAATTTCGAAAAGAACAGGGAATGGAAGTTCGAAGGGGAGAAGCCATGTGTAATAGATTTTTATGCTGATTGGTGTGGACCATGTAAGATGGTAGCTCCGGTTCTTGAAGAGCTGGCAATAGATTATAACGGGAAAATTGATGTATTTAAGGTAAATACTGAGGAGGAATTGGAGCTTGCTTCAGCATTTGGAATAAGAAGTATACCTTCATTTTTATTTGTTCCCGCAGAGGGTCAGCCCCAAATGGCCTTAGGCGCATTACCAAAAGAAACTTTTATTAAGGCCTTCAGTGAAGTACTTCATGTCGAAAAATAATCCCTCAATAAAAAAATGTAACTTTTCATAAAATAATTAAAATAAACGAAACAAACTACCTCTCTCAATCGTTTAAGTATACAGAAGGTAAGTAGTTAGGTTAGAAAAGTTTTTCATGGGTTTAGGTTTAGGGTAGTAAAGTAGTAGATCAGGACTTCGGTCCTGATCTATTTTTTAGCCTATCTCTTTGAAGATGCTGTTTATCTCTTCTTCAGTTGTCCTAAGCTTTTTCTGACACTGTTTAATCAGTTCAGCAGCACGTTTTACTTCAACGGATAACTTATCCACATCAAGGTCACCGCTTTCAATACTTCTTAGGATATCCTCAATTTCAACTACTGCTTCATTAAATGAAAATTCCTTTTTTGCCATATTATCTAAGTTTTGTTTCGTTACTTTTAACCCACGTTGGTTTCCTCTTCCGTCTTCCGTCTTCCGTCTTCCGTCTAATAACTATCTTTTACCCAACACCTTACTACTTACAGACCCATCAACAAACCGAGTATCAATAATATCATTTACAACTACTTCTGAACTATTTCTGATGATTCTCCCGCTCACAGATGTCATGGTATAACCGCGTCGCAGGACATTTTCTGGTTTAAGAATATTTAGACTGTTACCCAAACTACCTATCCTCACACTATTTTTTGTAAGAGTATTTAAAGTTCCTGAAATAATGTTCTTTTTTGTTCTTTCCAGAGCAGTTACCGTCATACTTGAAAATGATTTTACCCCTGAAAGTAGTCTCGATTTCTGGTTTGCCTGAATAAGGCCAGCCTTAAATGCAGCCTCTTTACCAATATTAATGATTTCAATTACTTGACCTGATAGTTTATCTCTGATATCTGAAATCATTATCCTGGCAAGTGGCATAAGTCTTATGGCTGATGTTTCAATCCTGTTTCTGTTTTTTTCAACAGTTGAAGTTGAGATGTTCCATATTTCAGAACTCAACTCAATAATGCGGCTCTCAGCCTTATATACACAATCGACCAGAAAATCCGCAACCGCTGTGGGAGTTTTGAGTGAGGTATTTGCCACTAGATCTGTTACGGACATATCTTTTTCATGGCCTATTCCGGTTATAACCGGCAGAGGAAACTGAGTTATATGGTATGCAATATTGTAACTATCGAACCAACCCAGATCTGTTTGAGAACCACCCCCTCTTATTATCGCAACAACGTCAAACAGCTCTATGTGCATAGCAATTCTGTCAAGAGCCCCGATAATTCCGGATTCAGTATCACTCCCCTGCATTGCACTTTCAAACAATGCATTATAAAACACATATCCAAAACTGTTTCCTGAAAGATGATTGATGAAGTCAGAATACCCTGCAGCATTTTTTGAGGATATAATAGCTATCTTTTGTGGAACTATCGGAATTTCGAGTTCTTTATTCATTGAAAATACTCCGTCCTGTTCCAGTTTTTTTATCACAAGCTGCCGTTTCATTGCCATTTCACCTACGGTAAATGCAGGATCTATATCTGTGATAACCAGGCTTAATCCATATATCTCGTGATATTCAACCTTGATTTTTACAAGGATATTTAGTCCCTCCTTGAGTGTTTGTCCTGTAATGTTTTCAAAAAAGGATTTTAAGAACCGGTATCGTTTACTCCATATTATTGCTTTTGCTCTGGCCCTCACGTTTTCTTCATCCGGGTGTTTGTCTATAAGTTCAAGATAGCAATGACCTGCACTGTTTTCCTTAATCTCTGAAATCTCAGCTATAACCCAATACATATCTGGCAAAGCCATGTACAGGGAATCTCTGATTATCAGCTGTAATTCAGTTAATGACAGTTTTTCAGGCATGGTCAGTTTCTTAACTTTATTATCTTATGAACGTTCACCATATTCACAGTGGTAATTCTTAAAAGATATATACCCTGCTCTTTCCCCTGAAATTCAGTTAACAGCAACGTTCTTGCTGTGTAATCTGAAAAGTCTTTTCTGAAAATTATTTTTCCGGTTAAAGAATAAATTTCAATTGTGAAATTTCCGGGAGGCTGTCTGAAGTCGACTTCTATATTCCCAGTTGTCGGGTTTGGTCCAACAAATGTTACTCCTTCCGGCTCATCATAATATGCAAGCAGCTTTATTAGTGCAACCGACATATCCGGAATTCCGTAACCGTAGAGTGAATCGGGGGAAATATGTCTGTCTGAACTGGCATGAACTACTTCTATAATATCTGTATTCATGGCCTGTGGTACTGCTTGCATAAGACATGCCAGCATTCCGCTTAATATCGGACAGGAGAAAGAGGTACCGGAAGACCTTACAGGTAAGGCTGAAGTTGATTGAACGGGTACGTTTACCCCCATAGTAACATTGTCTGGTTTTATTCTGTGGTCTGATGAAGGCCCGGCAGAAGAGAAAGGTGCAATTGTATTGTTCCCGTCGACCGCACCCACTGCAATAACCTTATGCCCATCGGCAGGAAATATTATTCGTTTCCAGACCTTATCTCTCTCGTTACCTGCGCTATTAACCACCAGAATCCCTTTTGATGCAGCAATATCAGCCGCAATAGTGATAAATGCAGTATTGCCATTCAGATCAGAAACCTTGTAATTAAGAGAAGGATCATCAAAATTGTAATATCCCAGAGATGAAGATATTATATCTGCCCCGATACTATCCGCATATTCTGCGCCTGCAGCCCAGAAATCTTCTTCACAAGGAAATTCAGTGTCAACATCCTCCGTTTTAAGCAGAAGAAAATCAGCCCCTGGCGCTGTTCCCTCAATCTGTCCGGGTAGTTTACCTGCCAGAACGGAGAGTACAGCAGTTCCATGAGTGCTGTTTCCGTAAACAAATTCATTATTGTGTACAAAATCGCGGGTAAGTTTGATTCCGTTCCTTGCACGAAGATTGCTCAGTGATGAGATGATGTCGGCGTTAAGGAAACCTCCATCAAGAATAGCAATAAGAACTCCTTTGCCATCGAAACCATTGTCATGCAGGGAATAACCATTAACCATTGTAATTGGTCTGTCGTACGGGGACAAATCTGCCGACTCAACCTGAAAGTCAAGTTTATTGGAGAAGCTGGAGTTTTTAAGGGCTGTTTTAACTAATTTGACATCACTAATGAAGGGGTATGCGCGAAGTTTGTTTACGTCGGCGGGTAAAACGGTTTTAAAGAGTGCTGAGTTCATCCATTTTGATGTACAATGGAGAGTTAATCCTGAGCTGGTTAGCTGCCGGAGATAGTTTTGGCTTACAGGAATATCTTTCAAATCGGGAACCGGAATTTTAGCTTTTTGCCTGCGAGCCAATGCCCTGGGTGAAAGAAGCTCACCTGGAGTAAAAGAATCAACGGTATTCTCTCCCTTATCGTTGAAGTAGACTCTGTAATAATATAAATATGCAGGACTCTGCCCGTTTATATTATTAATCAGGAAAAACAGTAAAATTGTTGATACTGTTTTTGTCAACTTAAACACGGAGAGACTTAAAAGCTTCATTTTAGTATCATTCCGGATTTCTCCGGATCTGCAATTTTTCCCTTGTTATTTTCAAGAAGGTCCATATAGTTCGAGACATCTATATCCATCTGGCGGTCTTTTGTTATTCCATCGACGTATTGCATTGTATATTTGATAGTTCCATCCGAATCATAAAATTGCCACAGACCGTCGCGCACATCATTTTTGTACATTCCCGATAATTGCAGCCTTCCATCTTCAAACCAGATCTGGTATTTCCCATTCACTTTATCGTTCAGAAAAGATGATCTGAGACAAACGATTCCTCCCTGGTAGTACTGTATCCACTCTCCTTCCTTTTTATCATTTACGAATGAGATCTTTTCCGCAACTGTACTATCGGGGTAAAATTTGACTGAAATTCCGTTTCTAAGATTTTTTGAATAGTATTCTTCGCTTATACAATGCCCATTTATTCCGATTGAGAAAAATTGCCATTTCCCTTCTTTGAGCTGATTGATATATTTCCCTTTTGAGGAGATAAAACCATTTGGATGATATGTTGTTGCAGTAGCCTCTTTCCCATCTTCGCTATAAATAAGCAAAGTTGTTAATTTGTTGTTCTCATCATATCTGCGGAATTCCCCAACCGGATGATCATCTTTAAAAATGCCATCATAAATAACAGATTGGTTTGGATATTTCTTTATCCAATGTCCCTGTTTTCTTCCCTGTGGGTCGGTTTTATTTATATCAGTTCCTGTCTGACAAAATGCCAGTGATGGAATTGCTGATAGAATGCAAAATGTTATTGCCTTAATATTCATAATAATCTAACGAGAAATTATGCATAAAAGTACAAAAAAAAGAGGCTGAAATCTCTTTCAACCTCTATTGTAAGCAAGTTCTCGTTGTATTAAATGTTTAAATACAATGAATGTTATGGTTTGAGTGGGTCGCCCATTTCTGAATTCTCTTTGTCGCTTGCATCGAGTTTGAAAACCATGAACTTGGGATTTTCCTTTGTGTAAGGAGTCCATTTGCCTGCATTTGGGCCATTAGGATCACCATACTTTGCAAAGTTTGTCCAGGCAGTTAACATTACTTCTGAAAGATCCCAGTCACCTTGCGTCAAAGGTCTCCAGCAATGTTTGAGAGATTTGAATACGTACCAAAGATCTGAAGAGTGGAATGCACCTTTTAGTACGTTTTCTCTGCCGTCAGTTGGAAGAGGACGTGCAAACTGATACGCATAGGCCTTACCTCCTGCTTTCTCACGGTTCAGACCGAATTCTGCAATACCGGAAGTCATGTTACCCATATCATTCAAGGTGAAACCAATCATATAAGGAATATTTGCAATTTTATTGTCAACAGCAGCAGCATCGAAGCTCTGGAGTGAAACATAACCGTCAACGATAGGTGAACCGGCCATACGGACACGGTTTCCTGTAACTGCAGTGTATAGACTTCCAACAGTGTAAACGGTTTCGGTAGAAGCGGCGCGCATCTTTTCAAGACTTGTAAGCCCGGCCCAGTCCATAACCTCTTTTGTTTGAAGTTCTGATTGTTCCAGGGTCATTGGGCCAAATCCCATCATTCCACCTGGAGCGCCCGGACCTGCCGGACGAGCACCCTGACCTGCTGGTCTTGCAGCTGGAGAAGATGGAACAGCTGGCGCAGCTGGTCTTGCAGCTGGAGCAGTATTAGGAGCACCTGCCGGAGGCATTCCGGCCATTGGAGGCATGCCAGCTGCAGGAGCAGTTGTCAAACCACCACCACTCATTATGATAGCTTTTTTGAACAAATCCTTTGAAAGCGGAGATTCACAGAGTGTCTTAACGCTACCTGCACCTGCACTCTGTCCAAATATTGTAATGTTATCAGGATCACCGCCAAACTGTGCAATATTTTTCTTAATCCATTTTAGAGCTTCAATCTGGTCAAGTATACCATAGTTACCTGAAACATGATTAGGACTTTCCTCTGATAGTCCGGGATATGTCAGAAATCCGAAAACGTTAAGACGATAATTCGTTGAAACAAGCACTACGTCTTTGTTTGCCCACTCTTGTCCATCAAACTCAGGTTCAGAACTCCATCCTTCTCTGTAACCTCCCCCAAAAATCCAAAGAGCAACAGGACGCTTTTGGTCAATTTTACCCGGAGTTTTTGTCCATACGTTTAAGTAGAGGCAATCCTCACTGTAAGGTGATTCATCACCATAACCCCACTCTGTAGTATAGCCACCTGGATAGTGAACAGCCTGATAGGCGGGATGTCCGAATTTATCGGCAATTTTTACTCCCTTCCATGGAACAACCGGCTGGGGAGCCCTCCATCGAAGTGCTTTAATAGGAGGTGCTGCAAATGGAATTCCACGATAGACAGTCACTCCTTTAATATCGGCTTTTACGCCCTGAACCTGTCCGCCTTCTATAGTCAGAACAGGATTTGATCCGCAACTGTACAAGGCCAGTGCAATCAATAAATAAAATAGTTTCTTCATAGGTTTTTGGAATAGATTAGTGATATGAACAAATATATGTAAATAAAATCAAACATCAGAGACTCAGTCACCTTGACTTTCAGATTTTTTCGACAATAATTTTAACACAGTAAAAGTGGAATAATCTGTGAAGTTGCCAACTGTCAAAAAAGTGGAAGCCAGCAACCATAAGAAATAGCCAGCGAGGAATAAAAATCCGGATACTGGAAGATATAAATGAGAATTGAATTATATGACCATCGGTTATCAGGAATAAATGACCAAATTTTATCATTTAAACCCTTCCCAAGGGGTTGTCTAAAAAATGGATTTTGACTTTTTCAACAGCCCCAGTAGAAAACAAAGACTCCTGCTTAGGCGGGACGGGAAAGGGTTTTTTTATTAAAAATGGAAGTAGCTGATTATTAAGATTAAAAAACATTAATATTTTAAGATTAACTATTTATTAATACTTCCTGATAGTCAACTTATATTTTAAATAAAAGTGGGTGTAATCTATTGATTTACACCCATTTTAATATTTCAGTTTTTCGTATGTTTTTACGACCTATTTTACCTCTTCAAAATCAACATCAGTTACCTCTTCGTTTCCCTTCTTTTCATTATTGGCACCTGGTTGTTCAGCACCGGGTTGTGCCCCAGGCTGTGCAGTATTTTGAGCTGATTTATACATTTCCTCTGAAGCAACCTGCCATACAGAATTAAGTTCAGCAAGGGCTTTATCGATTGCATCTACATCCTGAGCCTTGTGGGCTTCTTTCAGTTTAGAAAGCGCAGTCTCAATTGCAGGTTTTTTATCTGCCGGTAACTTGTCACCAAATTCTTTAAGCTGTTTTTCGGTAGTAAAGATCATGCTGTCGGCAGTATTGATCTTTTCAACTTTCTCTTTAGCTTTAAGATCGGCTTCAGCGTTTATCTTAGCTTCTTCTCTCATCCTTTTAATTTCATCATCACTTAAACCAGAGGATGCCTCAATTCTTATTCTCTGTTCTTTTCCTGTTCCCCTGTCTTTCGCTGATGCGTGTAATATTCCGTTTGCATCGATATCGAAACTTACCTCAATCTGCGGAACACCTCTTGGTGCAGGAGGGAGACCATCGAGATGGAACCGTCCTATAGTTTTGTTTCCTGCAGCCATAGGACGCTCACCCTGGAGAACATGAATTTCAACTGATGGCTGGCTATCTGCTGCTGTAGTAAATACTTCAGTCTTTTTTGTTGGTATAGTAGTGTTCGACTCAATAAGTTTTGTCATAACACCGCCCATTGTTTCAATACCCAGTGAAAGGGGAGTAACATCAAGAAGAAGAACGTCTTTAACCTCGCCTGTTAGCACACCACCCTGAATTGCTGCTCCGACTGCAACTACTTCGTCAGGGTTTACACCTTTTGAAGGGACTTTCCCAAAGAATTTTTCAACAAGTTGCTGAATGGCAGGAATACGTGTGGAACCTCCAACAAGAAGAACTTCATCTATCTCTGAGACAGTAAGTCCGGAATCTTTAATAGCTAATTTACAAGGTTCAATGCAAGACTGTATCAGCTTGTCGCAGATCTTCTCAAAATTTGCCCGTGTAAGAGTTTTAACAAGATGCTTTGGAATTCCGTCAACAGGCATAATGTAAGGAAGATTTATCTCTGTAGTTGTTGAGCTTGATAACTCAATTTTAGCTTTTTCAGCGGCTTCTTTCAGACGTTGCAATGCCATTGGGTCTTTTCTGAGGTCTATCCCTTCATCCTTCAGAAATTCATCAGCCATCCAGTCAATTATCAGATGATCGAAATCATCGCCACCCAGATGGGTATCACCATTTGTAGATTTAACCTCAAATACCCCATCTCCAAGTTCAAGAATCGAGATATCGAATGTTCCACCTCCAAGGTCAAAAACAGCGATCTTGAGGTCTTTTGCTTTTTTATCAAGGCCATAAGCCAGCGCTGCTGCAGTAGGCTCGTTAATAATCCTCTTGACGTTAAGACCTGCTATTTCACCAGCTTCTTTTGTAGCCTGACGTTGCGAATCGCTGAAATAGGCAGGTACTGTTATAACAGCATCGGTAACCTCCTGCCCGAGATAATCTTCAGCAGTTTTTTTCATCTTCTGAAGAATCATAGCTGATATCTCCTGGGGGGAATACTTACGATCATCAATCTGAACCCTTGGTGTATTGTTATCGCCCTTTACAACAGTATATGACACCCTTTTGATTTCTTTTGTAACCTTATCATAAGTCTCTCCCATAAATCTCTTTATCGAAAAAACTGTTTTTTTGGAGTTTGTTATAGCCTGTCGTTTGGCCGGATCACCAACTTTCCTTTCGCCATTTTCAACAAAAGCAACGATGGAAGGTGTAGTTCTTTTACCTTCACTGTTTGCAATTACTACGGGTTCATTCCCTTCCATAACTGCAACGCATGAATTCGTTGTTCCCAGATCAATACCAATTATTTTTCCCATTTTTATAATAATTTAAATAAATTTCAATTTGATATTTCAAATAAGCAATGATTATGCCATTGCCGATATTTCCTGTTTCTATGACAAAACGACAGTGCCAATTTTAAAGGCTGACAGGCTAAAAAGAAATAAATGATAATAAGGATCATCCGGCGCAAATGAGTAAATTTGCCAAATGGAATTAATACACTTACAGTTATGCCAATACATAGTTCAGTAAAAAGGGTTACAACTCATGTACTTAATGAGATGAAGCTTAAGGGAGAAAAGATCGCCATGCTTACCGGATACGATTATTCAATTGCGAAAATCCTTGATGAGGCGGAAATAGATGTTATTCTCGTTGGCGACTCTGCATCAAATGTGATGGCTGGTTTTGATACCACCCTGCCTATAACGCTCGATAATATGATATACCATGCTGCATCGGTGGTGAGGGCAGTTAAAAGAGCGTTGGTTGTGGTAGATCTTCCATTTGGAACCTATCAGGGCAATTCTAAGGAAGCTTTGGCATCGTCGATAAGGATTATGAAAGAGACAGGCGCCCATGCAGTGAAACTTGAAGGCGGTTCTCAGGTTGTGGAGTCGATTGAACGAATACTCTCAGCCGGAATACCTGTAATGGGGCATCTCGGACTAACCCCACAGGCGATTCATAAATTCGGTACTTATGTTGTGAGGGCGCGGGAAGAGGAAGAAGCCCGCATTCTTCTTGAAGATGCTAAATTGCTTGAACGAACAGGCTGTTTTGCTATTGTACTTGAAAAAATTCCTGCCAAGCTTGCAGAGGAGGTGACTAACAGTGTGAAAATACCAATTATAGGTATAGGCGCTGGTGGCAAAACTGACGGACAGGTATTGGTACTACACGATATGCTTGGTATTACACAGGAATTCTCACCGCGTTTTCTAAGAAGGTATCACAATCTTCATGATGAAATTAAAGGTGCAATACAAACATATATATCAGATGTGAGATCGCAGGGTTTTCCGAACGAGAAGGAACAGTATTAATTATAAATGAAATGACGGAGATACTTTACGAAGATAATCACATTATTGCTGTTTACAAGAGATCATCTGACCTGGCGCAGGGCGATAAGACGGGAGACGTCTCACTCGATACTGAGGTTAAAAAATACCTGGCTACCAAATATAAGAAGACCGGTGAAGTTTTTCTTGGCGTCGTTCACAGGCTCGATCGTCCCGTGAGCGGGGTGCTATTGTTCGCCAGAACATCCAAGGCACTGGAACGGCTGAATGAGATGTTCAGAGAAAAACAGGTAAAAAAGACTTACCTGGCAATAGTTAAAGAAAGACCACCAGAGGATGAGGCAACCATAACCCATTTCCTCAAAAAGAATGAGGTTCAGAATAAAAGCTACGTTTTTGATACTGAAGTAAAGGGATCTAAAGAAGCAAGTCTCACCTATAGGTTAAAAGGACGATCTGAAAAGTATTACCTGCTTGAGATTGAACTACATTCAGGCAGGCATCATCAGATTCGTGCTCAGCTTGCCAAAATCGGATGTCCGATAAAAGGAGATCTGAAGTATGGCTTTTCCCGGTCGAACGAAGATGGTAGTATAAGCCTTTTTGCACGAAAGCTTGAATTCGTACATCCGGTAAAAAAAGAACAGATTACAATAACTGCCCATTTCCCGGAGGGAGACATCTGGCCGGTTTTTATGGATGCTGTTAAGTAATTGATATACAGAACAGCTTCCCCTAGAGGTGTTGATAAAGTCGAAACCAATTAACCGCAAAGATCGCAAAGTCCCGATAGCTATCGGGATCGCAAAGATCGCAAAGAGTTTTATTGCAATGTTTTAACTTTGCGTCCTTTGCGCCACCTTTGCGTCCTTTGCGGTTAATGGACTTTTAAATTGAGTTAACGAAAAGTTAAATGCTTACTTTTTGACAACATAATATTTTATTTTTACACGATGAACAGACTTAGATTCAACGGACTGATAGTAATGATGCTGTTTTCTATTATCGGCATCATTTGGGTACAGATCGTATGGATTAAGAATGCTGTTGATATACAGAACACAAGTTTTGACTATGCAGTTGGAAACAGTCTGAGTAATGCTGCCTCGGCTATTGAAGCGGAACGACGGATGCATTTCTTAAACGAATTCATACTTAGTAATCCGCTTTCATTCACCGCACCTTCAGGCGGGATTGAGAATTTTTTAAATCTGGATACCTATTCTTCTGGCCCGGATAATAAATTTAGTCTTCGAATAACAAATCAAACAGTAACACATAACAGAAACACTGACAGAATTACAACCGTAAATAAATCCTATCTAATAACCAACGATACTTTACTTCGTCCCGACTCAGAAACAGTTGTTGTTACAGCTCCATCCAAATTCTCTCTGCCCGATGCCCCAGGGAAAAAGTATACCGATAGTTCACTTGCTTTTTCCCCAAAACAAAATGAGTTTCTCGAGTGGGTTCATAAAAGAGCTGCTGATCTTCATAATATGAGCGATCAGATGATATCGGAGATCTACCAATGGGAAAAAACTCTTGAATTAGACAACAAGGAGGTGGGGAATGCTATAAAACAGTCGCTTGTTTTTGCTAATATTAACACACCGTATAAGTATACAATAATTAAAAACGGGATTGTTCAGGACAGTACTTTGAAGAAATCTGAAAAAAATGACTTTTTGAAGAGCAAATACAAGGTCCCGTTATTCCCTGGCAATATTATTGGTCAGGATCTTATTCTTTCAGTTATATTTCCTGAACGCACTAATTATGTATTGGGTTATATCGTCTGGATTCTGGCCGGATCTATGTTATTTTCATTATTCATCCTGGCAACTTTCGCAATGAGTCTTTATTTTATAATAAGACAAAAGAAAATCTCAGAGATGAAGTCTGATTTCATAAATAATATGACACACGAATTCAAGACCCCCATAGCTACTATCTCTCTTGCTGCAGATACTATTACAAATCCCAAGGTGATTAATGACGAAAAAAGTATCAGGCACTTTATTGGTATGATAAAGAAAGAGAATAGCAGAATGAATAAAAAAGTTGAGACAATACTTCAGATTGCTTCTCTTGATAAAAAAGAAATTGAATTCAGGTTTGAGAATGTGTCGTTACATATTATAATTCAGCACGCTGTTGAAACCATGGATATTCAGGTGCAACAGCGGAACGGCAAGATAAATCTTAACCTTAGCGCTGCAGATCCTGTTGTTTGGGGTGATAGTGAGCATCTTACCAACCTGGTAAGTAACTTTCTCGATAATGCCCTTAAGTATTCTCCGGAAGAACCGGATATTAATGTTACAACCAGAAATATTGAAAAGGGAATACTACTTATTGTTGAGGATAAAGGTATTGGAATGACAAAAGCTGTTCAGAGTAAAATATTTGAGAGGTTCTACAGGCAGAGTTCAGGAAACGTTCATGACGTAAAGGGATTTGGCCTTGGCCTAAACTATGCCCGTGCTATAATCGATGCCCATAAAGGCAATATTACAGTTTTTAGCGAGCCAGGCAAAGGCAGCCGGTTCGAGATATTTTTACCATTTAATTGTGAAAACTAGAAATGAGCAACAAACCTGTTAAGATTTTTCTGGTAGAAGATGACCTTAGTTTCGGATCGGTTCTAAAGTCATATCTTGAATTAAGCGATTACTCAGTTGAATGGGTTGACGATGGGAAATATGCTATCGACCATTTCAGGAAGGGACTTTACAACATCTGCATCCTCGATATAATGCTTCCGCACGTTGATGGCTTTACAATTGCGAGTGAAATCAGGAAGATAAACACTGAAGTTCCGATAATATTCCTTACAGCCAAGAAACTAAAGGAAGATGTTCTGAAAGGATATGGAGTGGGAGGTGACGACTATGTTACCAAACCATTTGATACTGATATCCTCCTTGCAAAAATCAATGCAATACTTGCCAGACGCGACTTCCAGACCGGTGTAAAAGATGTTTTTGAGATCGGGAAGTTTGTTTTCGATTGTAAACTTCGTACTCTTAGCATTGGTGATGATGTTAAGAAGCTCTCTCCAAAGGAAGCGCAACTACTTGAATTACTTGCCATTAATCCCAATGAGCTGATAAGCAGGGAAAAAGCTTTGAAAAAAATATGGGGATCGGATGATTACTTCACAGCAAGGAGTATGGATGTATATATTACCAAACTACGGAAGTTTCTGTCGGATGACCCCGACCTAAACATAAAAAACATCCATGGTGCCGGTTTCCAGCTTGTTGTCAGGGAAGATTAACTTTAAGATTCTCTTTATTGAACTGAAGTGGAAGCAGATTGCCGATACCTTCCATTATTATTGTCTTACTCTTTCCGGAGAGAATTATTCTTATCTTTTTCCCGGTTCTTGATTCTTCTTCAGCTATCACCTGGCGGCAATTTCCACAGGGAGTAACAGGATAATCCGTAAGACCATCATCTGTCATTGCTGCAATGGCCAGCGCTACCGGAATACCATCAGGATGATTCGAAACTGAATTAGAGATAGCACTTCTTTCCGCACACATTCCCGAAGGAAATGCAGCATTCTCAACATTAGTTCCCTTTACAATTATCCCGTTATCCAGCCTTATTGCTGCCCCTACTCTGAATTTTGAATATGGAGCGTAAGCGTTTAAAGCTGTATCTCTCGCAACTGTAATAAGTTCCATGTCTGAAAAATCCAACTCTTCCTGCATTTCATATTCAGTGTACGAAAATGGAACATTGATCGTTCTTATCATAAGACTCTTATTCAGTTTGGGTCATAAAGGTAGTAATATTTTTCTATTTTTGCAGTAAACATAATTGGGATGCTAAACAGGTTATTTCTTATTTCACTTCTCGCTATTTCTTTAATACTCTTTTCCTGTTCAGTAAACAGACAGGTTGTTTCCACAAGGGGTTCTGAACCAACTGCCACAGACTATATTAACTCTTATAAAGATCTGGCAATAAGAGAGATGAAACGAACTGGTGTTCCGGCAAGTATAACACTTGCGCAAGGAATGATTGAGTCTGATTTTGGACGAAGCAGGCTTGCACGGGAAGCCAATAATCATTTTGGGATTAAGTGTCACAGTGATTGGAAAGGGGCAACGATAACACATAATGACGACAGAAGAAATGAGTGTTTCAGGAAATATCAGAAACCTGAGGAGTCGTTCTATGATCATTCAGATTTTTTGAAATCGGAATCGCGTTATGGTTTTCTCTTCGATCTTGCTCCAACGGAATATAAAGCATGGGCAAAGGGATTGAAAAGGGCCGGGTATGCAACAAACCCCGACTATGCAAACATGCTGATAAGGAAAATTGAAGAGAATAATCTGTCGCACTTCGATCAGGGATTTACCGCAACCAACCTTCCTGAGCAAACAAGTGTTGTACCAAAAGATTCTCTCCCGGTTCAGAGAATGGAAACTAAAGTTAAACCGGCAGCTTCATCTGGCAACTTTGTTTCAGTACCGGCCAGGGTCCCAAGAGAATTGGAAAATAACAGGATAAGGTACCTGATTGTCAGGGATGGAGATACTAAAGAAAAGCTGGAAAAAGAGTTCCAACTATTGAATTGGGAACTTGCCAGATACAATGAACTAAAGAAAGATTTTGAACTTGTTCCGGGACAGATACTTTATCTTCAACCGAAAAGAGAGAAAGCTGAACCGGGCAAGGATTTTTATATCTGTGCCGAAGGTGATACCATGTACCTGATATCGCAAAAGTTTGGAATTAAATTGAGGAATCTTAATGAAATGAACAGGATGGATGCAGGTAGTCAACCCGACAACAGGGAGCAAGCTTTGGTTAAGAACTATGAAACCGGTTTATTAGCCGGAATGGAATAGTCGCCTATCCTGAATCCCATAAGGAACTCATCGGTATTCATTCTTTTTTTTCCCTCTAGCTGCAAACTGATTATGTTGATAAATCCATCTTTACATGCTATCTTAATAAAATGCTTCCCGTCGGAGATAATCTGACCATGTTTATGCTCGTGATTTTCAATTTCTATCTGACTTTCGTAGATTTTAAATGAATGAATTCCGGAGCCATTTTTAAAGAATGATCTGGCACATGGATTCGGAGCGAGTCCCCTTATGAGATTGTGGATACTAACCACTGTATTATTCCAGTTGATCAGGCAATCGTCCGGATGAATTTTTGGGGCCAGTTTCGGAGATTCTCCTGGTTTCAGCAGAACATTTTGAGAAACAGGTTTGACCTTATTTTCGGCAATATCGGAAAGTGTTTTAATAATAAGCCTGGCACCACTAACCATTAACCTGTCGTGCAGGTCTCCCGCATTTTCGAACGGGAATATACGTACTTCCTCAGAAAGAAGAACGTTACCTGTATCGATTTTCTCATCGATAAAGAAAGTGGTAACTCCAGTTGTTGTCTCCCCGTTGATTATTGCGTGATTAATGGGAGCCGCTCCGCGATAATGGGGTAGAAGAGAGGCATGAAGATTAATAGTGCCGATTGCGGGCAGCTTCCATACCGATTCCGGAAGCATTCTGAAAGCTACAACAATAAACAGATCAGCTTTCAGCTCTTTAAGTTCGGAAATGAAGCCCGGATCTTTCAGGTTTTCAGGTTGTAATATTGGCAATGAACTGAATTCGGCAAATTCTTTAACTGCAGATTTTTTAATTTTTCTTCCTCTGCCAGCCGGTTTATCAGGGGCAGTAACAACACCAACCACATTGAATCCATTCATCAGCAATGAGCCAAGAGATGCAACAGCAAATTCAGGTGTTCCCATGAATACGATCCTGAAATTTTTCATTAGCGCTAATTATATTGTAAACCTAAGAAAAAAATTACTCCTTCACAGTATGCTTATAGCAAGTCAGGTTATGACCCATTTTGTTTGCCTTGGTTTCCAGGTAAAATCTGTTGTGTGGATTTGGTTCAATAATGAGCGGTATCGTTTCAACAATTTTTATTCCGTAACCTTCCAGACCAGCTCTTTTAACAGGATTATTTGAGATAAGACGTACCTTCCCAAGTCCCAGTTCCCTCATTATGCTGGCTCCGACACCGTAATCCCTTTCATCCTCTCCAAATCCAAGTTCAATGTTAGCCTCAACTGTATCCATCCCTTCATCCTGCAGCCGGTATGCTTTTATCTTATTCAGAAGACCAATACCTCTTCCTTCCTGACTGAGATAAATTACTACGCCCTTACCTTCAGCTTCAACCATTTCCATAGCTTTACGGAGCTGGGTACCACAATCGCATCTTAAAGATCCGAAGATATCGCCCGTAAAACAGGAAGAATGTAATCTAACGAGGACAGGTTCATCTTTTGTCCATGACCCTTTTACAAGTGCTGCATGTTCAATTCCGTTGCTTGTCTGACGAAACGGGATAAACTCAAAATTGCCCTTTTCAGTTGGCAGTTTTACTCTTTCTCCTTTTTCAATTATAGAATCTCTTTCGAGAGTATAAGTAATAAGGTCTTTTATAGTGATAATTTTGATATTGAATTTTTCACTGATTATCTGAAGATCATCAAGCCGGGCCATTGAACCATCATCATTCATGATCTCTACCAGGGCTCCACCCTGTCTGAGACCGGCAAACCGTGTAAGATCAACCACTGCTTCAGTATGTCCTGCCCTTCTCAGAACCCCTTTTGCCTTAGCCTTTAGTGGGAAAATATGTCCGGGTCGGGCCAGATCAGAAGGTTTTGTTGAAGGATCAACAAGTGCTTTTATTGTAAGAGCGCGGTCTCTGGCTGAAATTCCGGTACTTGTTTCGTCATTCATTAAATCAACCGATACCGTGAACTGAGTTTCGTGCAATGATGTGTTTTTCCCAACCATCATCTCAAGATCAAGTTCCTCACATCTTTCAACCGGAAGGGCAACACATATAAGTCCCCTGCCGTATTTTGCCATAAAATTGACAATTTCAGTCGTTATAAGTTCAGCTGAGCAGATAAAATCACCCTCATTTTCACGATCTTCATCATCAACCACTATCAAAAGTTTCCCATTTCTGATATCTTCAATTCCCTCCTCTATTGTGTTCAGCTTGATATTTGTCATTTTAAAAATTTATTTTAAACCGTAACAGAATCCCTGACGGTATTGTTCATATTCTTTCGGAAAAGCTTATTCCATATCTTTAAAATAAACAACAGATATGTGTCAATATTCATAATAACAGAATCAGTTGTAGCTTTATAAGTGAGGAAAATACCAATTGGCAGTAAAATGTATGATGCAGCCCACATCCCTGCAAAAGTACCTACAACATCTTCTTCTACAAGTTTTTGTGCAGAAATAGATATGACATAAAAAACTACAAAGAAGAAGATTGATATCACAGAAGGGGTACCAAGCCCCCCTTTTCTGATAATTGCGCCAAGAGGAGCTCCGATAAAGAAAAATACAAGACAAGCGAACGACAATGTCAGTTTTTTGTGCCACTCAACTTCATATCTTCTCATTGTCTTGATTTCGTTACGAGAAATGTCGTAGTTCTGAACGAGAAAACTGTTAGCATCTTTGAGATTCTCAATTGCATTGGTTAGTGCAGTTCTTTTGTTGGTGATTGAAAGTGAATCGTAAAGAGACTTTGTATCGAATCCTGGTTTTTTACCATGATTGTCAATAATGGTTTGAGAACCAATTGGTTTAGTGTATCTTACGAAATAAATCTTAAAATTGTTGTATTCTTTAAACTGATATTTTTGTCTTTCATTATATTTTGTTTGTAGCGAGTCGATGTAAAAATTCAATTGTGATATGTTTAACATCGCTGCGCTCGATTTAAACAGTCCTTCTTCGCTGCGCTCCAGGTCAAATCCGCTTAAGGGGATAACTATTTCCTGCTCCTTAAAGTAGTCATATCTTGAGGGATATTTTCTATCGGTAGTATAGACGTTTTTCTCTTCAATTTCATTAAAAGAGTACCCGTTGTACAATATCATTATGAGACCACTGCCATCGCGTGTTGTTTTCATGTACCCCGAATCGGCCAGAATAACTGAAGTGTTACCTCTCCTCTCGCGGTGATCATAGATTATAAGGTTATCAAGACGGTTGGTAACTGGTTCCTTGGTGGCAATTTTAATACTGAAATCCGGTACTCCGTTATAAAAGGTTCCTGCCTGAATATTTATATCAGGCTTCTTACGCCGTATATCCCATAATAACGTCCTGGCCTTATCAGTTGAGTATGGCAGAACATTATTTGAAAAAAAGAACGAGACAATTGCTATAAGGCCAACAAGTATAAGTAATGGCAGCATAATTCTCTGAAGAGGGATACCTGAAGATTTCAGTGCTGCCAGTTCGCTGAATTCCCCCATATTGCCGAAGGTCATTAAGGAAGCAAGAAGAATTGCCAGAGGAAGAGCTGTTGGCACAAAGGTGAGTGAAAAATGATAAAGAAGCTCTGCAAGGATCTTGAAATCAAGACCTTTCCCTGCAAGTTCGTCGACGTACATCCACAGGAACTGCAGAATTAGAATGACAAGTACAATAAAAAATGTGAATATCAGAGGACCAATAAATGACTTAAGTACAAAACTATCGACCTTTTTCACTATCATTTTTATTTGGATGCAAAACTACGTGATTTTTGTCAATAATCAAGGGCAAAAAAGGCTTAAAGGGACAAGAGGAAGTAAGTAGTAAGAAGTAGGAAGTAGGAAGTCAGGAAGGAAAGTAATCGGTAATCAGTAATCGGTAAAAGAGTCTATTACACCTTTAGCCTTTGCGCCGTTGTGCCCTTTGCGCCCTTTGCGCTGTTGCGCCATTGCGCCCTTTTTAAATCCCCAACAACCTCTTCAGATCTGCTACCTGGGAATTCCAGAGACTAATAGAATCTTTCCGTTCGTCAGGTTCGGAGAAATCGGTAACGATAAGGGCGAGATCGCCGGTGAGTTCATCCATATTAATGCAAAATTCGAAGTAATTCTCTTCTTCATTTTCGAGGCTCAGCCATTCAAATCGAACCAGTTTATTCTCTTTAAGGGCAGAAAGCCGGGCTTCCGAAGCTGAACTATCCCAATAGAAAGTAAAGATATCCCCGTCCACATTTACGTTATCGGCGAACCATTCACTTAATCCCTCAGGGGTACAGAGCCGGGAGAAGAGTACTTTTGGTGAACAATTTAAAGTATATTCCAGTTCGAACTTCAATCTCATGATAAAAGCATATTCTTAACATCTAACTATTTCTGCAATTTAATAAAAGTATTGAAACTAAAAAACCTTATTGCAAATTTGTAACAAACTCATTATATTTGCACCCGCAAAAAGGAACCACCTAAGGTTAAGCAAGGGATAATAAAACCGCCTTCGCTACATCCTTCGCTACAGCAAGGGATGTCAAATAAAGCTTCGGAGGTCAAAGGGCGAGATAGCTCAGTTGGTTAGAGCGCATGATTCATAATCATGAGGTCCGGGGATCATTCCCCCGTCTCGCTACTCAGAAAATAAGGCAGTTATGAAATAAAAATCATAGCTGCATTTTTATTTGAATACACAAGTGAATATACAGAACTAGAATTAATAATGTAATACTTTGAAAATGAGTTGATTGAAATAGTAACGGAAGACAAATTTATATTTGATTTAGGGAATTAAATAAAATAAAATTTGATTTTAATTTAAAATTTCTGAAATTTGAGCTGGCGACACTCCTTTGCGTTTTTCAGCATTTTGAATAAACAGAGACATATTTATTCCAATGGGGGTGTCGCTTTTAAATTTTCTTCCGCTATCCATGTCCACAAACCAGTGAACTTTATCATTCTTCACCTAAATTAATTTATCACCTCCAAATGGTTGTAAGTATCTGTTTTCATGTAGCTTATATTTTTGAACCTCAGGCTTGCAAAGGGTGGATAAGGCTCCCGTTTTTTGCATTTTAACCCTGATTCAAATAACTTCAAAATGTATTTTTATATACGATTATGCAATCGTATATATGTATCGTATTAAAAAATCGTATTTTATGAAAGTAACAGCATTGATTCCTGATGATATTATTAAAGATGTCCAGGAATTTACCGGAGTAAAAAACATCACGGATAGTCTTATAAAAGCTCTTGCCGATTGGCATTATATTAAAAGAATTCAAAAATTGAATAAAGAGGTACGTAAGAAGCCTTTACAGTTTGCAGATGGTTTTAACGCAGAAACATTACGCAATACACGATAAAAATGATTTTAGTAGATACAACAATTTGGATTGAATTCTTTAAATCAAATCTTGTTTATGTCAATGAAATAAAATCATTGTTGGAAAACAAAGACGTGATTGTTATTGAACCAGTTTTCGCAGAACTTCTTTACGGTTCAAGAAGCGACAACGAAAGGAATATGATTTTATCTTACTGGAAAGTACTACCCAAAATTAAATTTTTAGAAGGTTCTTTTATAGAATCAGCAGATTTTGCGACCAAAAGGAATTATCATAATATTGGAATTGGTTTGATAGACTCAATAATCTCCAAAGCTGTTATAGATAATAAGCATCTTATTTGGACTTTAGATAAAAAAATACTCAATAACCTGGATGAAAGGCTTTTATATAAGTCTCAATAAAAGCCCTGAAACAAGTACTTAGCCTACCAGGGCCTTGCTAGTTGTTAAGGTCCGGAATTGAATCACCCCTTATGCGAATTTCAGTTTTCGTATTCATCTCTGTAAGTCTAATATTCACGATGACAATTCTTTTGCTCTTACCAGATAGTACTTTTACTTTGGATAGTCTCCCTAAGGTAACAGCCGCAAAATATGATTTGTCAATCTTTGCATCAGATTCTTTATTAATCACCTTACCATCAATGATGAAGACAGGAATTACTGATTTGTCATATATTTGAGGATACAGTGCTGTTGTTTTAAGTAAGTCATTAAGTCTGTTATAGTCCCACGGCTGTTTTTTAGTAGTCATGAAGATTTCACCACCTGTTTTATCCTTTTTTACGTCAAGCGATTGTAAGCTTTTTGGGTTTAGAAAAATGCTATCAATACTAAATGGCTCATTGTTCAGATAGTAAATAGGTTCTTTCTGAGTCTGTGCAAACCCAGGATGTGGGATAAAAACAATAAAGAGAAGGATTAGACTTTTGCAGAAGTAAATGGCAATATCTTTTTTCATAGGTGAGCTCTATTGTTATTGAGCTACAACATTTATGTCATTTAATTTATGTGGTAACCTCTAAACCTGTAATTACCAAATTTCAATAGAAAAGAGCCACCACTAAGAATTATTGCTTATTTTTAAGCCAGAGAAAACCCAATTTTTAGATTTTAAATCCTCTCATATTATTGATAAAATTATGAAAACCTCCATTTGCTTTATTCTGTTATTTTTTTCAGGTATACATTTGCTCGCCGATGATGGCCATAATCTCTGGCTCAGGGGAAAAAGTACCGGTCGTGTAAGTGTTATAAGTTCCAAAACTTCAGCTACCCTGGCAATTGCGATCGATGAATTGCAAAAAGGATGGCAGGGTAAAGATGGTGCTAAAGTTGTTCTTACAGTGAAGAACGACAATGCAGTCAGAAAAGATGGTTTCAGATTAAACACTGAAGGGATTCAGGCTAATACTGATCTGGGAATTCTATACGGTGTTTATGAACTTCTTCGTCGTCAGCAAACAGGACAACCAGCTGTAGAAGTGCTCAGTAATCCTTCTTATGAACTAAGGGTTTTGAACCATTGGGATAACCCAGATGGTACAATTGAAAGAGGATATGCCGGTCTCTCCATATTCTGGCGTAAGGGAGAAAATTCTCTGGTTGTTACCGAAAATGACAAGATTTTATGGAATGAGTATGCACGTGCCAACGCCTCAGTTGGTATAAACGGAGCTGTCCTCAATAATGTAAATGCTTCCCCTTTAATGCTGTCAAAAGAATACCTTGAAAGGGTAAAAGTAATTGCGGATGTGCTTCGTCCATATGGTATCAAAACCTATCTCTCAATAAAATTCTCTTCACCTTCCCTTATCGGTGGTTTGAAAACTTCCGATCCCCTGAATCCTGATGTTATAAAATGGTGGAATGACATGATCAAAGAAATTTATAGTATTATCCCTGATTTTGGCGGATTCCTTGTAAAAGCCAGCAGTGAAGGGCAACCGGGCCCGCAGGATTATGGACGAACTCACGCTGATGGAGCAAATATGATCGCAGATGCTTTCAAACCTTTTGGCGGTATTGTGATGTGGCGTGCTTTTGTTTACAGTCCTACCGATCTCGATCGCGCCAAACAGGCTTATAATGAGTTTATGCCGCTCGATGGTAAATTTCGCGATAATGTTATTATCCAGGTTAAAAATGGTCCTGTCGACTTTCAGCCGCGTGAACCTTTTAGCCCTCTTTTCGGCGCAATGAAAAAAACATCAGTAATGCCTGAATTACAGGTAACTATGGAATATCTGGGACAATCCACTCATCTGGTTTTTCTTGCACCAATGTGGGAAGAATGCCTCCAGAGTGAGACTTACCAGGAAGGATCTGGAAGCACAGTTGCCCGCAGCACAGATGGAAGTATTTACCCTCAGAAACATACCGCTATTGCAGGTGTATCAAATATTGGACTGGATGCCAATTGGTGCGGACATTTGTTTGCTCAGGCAAACTGGTACGCATTCGCCCGACTGGCCTGGAACAACTCCCTTACAAGTGAAAAAATAGCGGATGAATGGCTTAAACTTACTTTTAGTCAGGTTTCCGCAGGACAGGCTACATCAACGCTTTTTACAACCAGCTGGACAGAGGATTTTCTGACCCCGGTTAAGCAAATGATGCTTCAGAGCAGGGAAGCTGCTGTAAACTATATGATGCCTCTTGGATTACATCATATGTTTGCCGGAAATCATCATTATGGACCCGGTCCATGGTATGCTCCCAGAGGTACAAGAGCCGACTGGACCCCTCCTTATTACCATAAAGCCGATTCTGCTGGTATAGGTTTCAACCGAACACACTCAGGAACCGATGCAGTAAGCCAGTATCACGAGCCCCTGGGTTCCCAGTTTAATGATCTTAGTACTTGTCCTGATGAGTACCTTTTATGGTTTCACCATCTTCCATGGGATTATAAAATGAGGAGCGGACGTACTTTGTGGGACGAAATATGTATTCATTATGAGATCGGAGTAAAGCAGGTTCGTGAGTTTCAGAAGACATGGGATAAGGTCGAACCTTATGTAGATAAAGAACGCTTTGCCCATGTTCAAGGTAAGCTGCGCGCTCAAAGCGTCAATGCACAGGTATGGAAAGACGGCTGCCTTCTTTATTTCCAGCAATTCAGCCGGAGACCAATCCCATACGATTTGGAACGACCAGTGAATAACCTTAAAGATATCATGGAAGCTGACACGAGGAGGCGATGATAGGGAGAAGTTTTGCTGGGATGTTGAAAAAGTTCTTCGTTTGATTTTTACCCCTAAATCACCCAAGGGAACTTATTGACATCCAGAAAGTTTTAAAGCCCACACGTGGGGGTGGTGGGGGTGGTTAAGCGCTTGGTGGCATTTTTTTTGAACTTATAATATCATAGTATGAATAAAAAGAGCTTCTGCAAATCCATAGTACTAGGTGTATGCGTTACATTATTGTCAGCATGCAGCCAACAGTGTACACTGGTAGAGCTAGGAAAACTTCAATCCGGTGCGACAGTCTCTTTTGTCCGCACTACTGATGGTAATTGGGGTATCGAAATCACTGATGGCGCGACTCCGAAGCTGCTGCAGCAGAAGCCTGCTCAGATTGAGGTTTATAAAGGCAAAGAAAACTTACTTCAACTTGCTGCAGGCTACAAGTCAGTAAAGAAGGAAGTAGATACCATCATTGCCAGAGTAAAACTGGCGACTGAAACCGGCGCAAAATTCACTATCGAGGACCGTTGGAATATTTCCGGTGATGTTTTGTTGCTCAAACGGAAAGTTACTGTGAACGGTACTGAAGACAGCACCGGCTTCTTCTCAGCCATAAGGTTAACGACAACCGCCTCTGTGAAATGGGAAGATGCAGATTATTTTGCTCCCGACGTTCTCTATGGTGATCCTACTTACGATGGAGACACTTCGCCCGGAGGTACTCTGGCTTATAAGACAAAATATTTTTCAATAAGAGAAGATGCAATGTCAGCGCCATTGTTTGGACTTTCATTCAGAGATGGTAACTGGGCAGCAGTGATGGACCTGGCTCCTGATGGTGAGACGACAACCGCAGAATCAAATGCGTCGGCTTCAACAGTAATAATCGGGAAGAATATCAAATTCGGGGCATTGGGTGCCCGGGAAATTCCCGGAGGAGGAGTAGAATTTGGTTTCTGGCTGCCCGGAACTACAAATGAATTTACCGGAGGGTTTGGACCCGCTGGCGCTACAGCTCCGACCCAGGTTGTTAGACGCCGGTATAATCCTGTTGAAGATGGGTTTACTCAAAGCTATCAGGTAGGATTTCGTTTAAGTAAGGGAGACTCCTTCAATACCATGGTGCGTGATGCATGGCGTTGGGCCTGGGAAAACCTGAAACCAAAAGTAATTCCTATTGATATTGAAGCTGCACGTCGAGCTATGACAGACCACCTGGCAGACCATGTTCTTGTCGTTGGTAACATGGCTGGTGTTGGCTTCCTTTACGATGCTGTAACAGGAAAGCCAGGTTCTTATCGCAGAACAACTACACCCAGACCTTCTGTTCCGGGACAGGCAGCACCAGCTCGTCCTGCTAACACAATGCCGGGGCGGAACAATCTTACTCCAGAGGCAGCTAAAGAGATGCAGGATTTTGCTCTTACACTCGGAGTTGATCTCGATCCTCATGCCAATGAGTTGGTGTTATGGCCAAAAATTATAATGGGCTTTGTAGCGAAGGGTATTGAGTCGGCAGACCAGTTACTTCAGGAAGGTGATCGCGATCCGGGCCCCCGTGGTAAAAGGATGAGGGAACTTGGATTGAAAATGATCAATAGTTTTGTTCGTATAGTTCCAATGTCACCTCCGGCAGGGACAGGGTTTAATCTTATGACAGGTAAGCCTGACTGCCAGTCAACTGGAATAGTAACAATAAGGGAACCTTCAGAAGATATCCGTACATTAATTGATGTTATTCGACGGGAGAAAAAACTGGGGAAAGAGCATCCGGAATGGATGGCATGGTGTGAGAAATTTGGCGACTGGTTAGTACCCCAGCAGCGGGCAGATGGGTCGTTCCCAAGGAGTTGGAATGCAGGTTCGGGTACACCGAGAGAAGAATCCGGAACAAGCAGTTGTATCCCGGTACCACTTTTGGTAAAACTTAGTGAAGAGACAGGTCAGCAAAAATATCTTGAATGTGCAAAAAGAGCTGCAGATTACACATGGGAAACCTATGGAAGTCGAGGTGTTTTCATCGGTGGCGCTACTGATAATCCAAATGTTACCGACAAAGAAGCTGGTATGCTTGCACTTGAAGGATACCTGATACTCTATGAGAATACTAAAGAAAGCAAATGGCTCGAACGTGCAAAAGCGGCGGCTAATTTTGCAGAAAGCTGGATATTGATATGGAATATACCTATGCCGGTCGATGCTGATCCTGCAACTCTGGGTTGGAAACCCGGTGTGTCTACCGTTGGCCTTAATGCCATTACAGCAAGAGGATCAGGATTTGACGAATATATGGCCTGGTCAGTTCCGGCATATGCTAAATTGTATAAATATACCAATGATGAGCATTACCTCGATGTGGCACGCATCCTTCTTCTGAATACAAAAGCAATGCTTGCAATACCCGGTCGCACATACGACCTTCTGGGATCGGGATGGCAGCAGGAAAACTGGAGTATGGGACGCAACAGAGGTAATGGATCGCACAGGAGCTGGCTGCCATGGGTTTCGGTTAACCATCTTCATGGCATTACCGGACTGGAGGAGTTCGATGAAGAACTTTTTACCCGTCTGTCCAAAGTAAATTGAATGATTATTCGCAAACATCTATAATAAACTGAAATATAATGAAAGCACTAAACAGAAAATATTACACATTATTCTTCATCATTTCGATTTTGTTCTTCTCCGGTTTTGTAACAGATGTACTGTTGGCAGACAACCCTATTATACAAACAAAATTTACTGCCGATCCGGCCCCTATGGTATATCACGACACAGTATTTCTTTATACCAGTCATGACGAAGATGATGCGACTGGTTTTAAAATGCTGAATTGGATGCTGTACACATCCACAGATATGGTCAACTGGACCGAGCATGGAATAATTGCAGGTGTTTCAGAACCTTACAGGACATTTCTCTGGGCTGATGGCCACAGTGCCTGGGCCCCACAGTGTGTTGCCAGGAACGGTAAGTTTTATTTTTATTGTCCGACAATTTATAAAGGCAAGATGGCAATAGGAGTAGCTGTATCGACGAGTCCGTATGGACCATTCAAAGATGCTTTGGGTAAACCTTTAATCTCCCGTTCAAATCCTGGTGATTATGATCCAACGGTATTTGTAGATGATGATGGTCAGGCATACATGTATTGGGGAGGGAATGGTCCTTGTTATTTTACAAAGCTGAATGAAGATATGATTTCCACTTCAGGTGACATTCAGGTTGCTTCCATCGACTTTACCGGAACTCCGCCCGAGGCAGCATATACTGAAGGTCCATGGTTATGGAAGAAGAACAACCATTACTACCTTGCCTGGGCATCCCGCTGTTGCCCAGAAGGGATAGGATACGCTATGAGCGATAGTCCATCCGGACCATGGAAGTGTAAAGGTACCATCATGGATCCGGATGAGAGATCTTCGGGTAACCATCCGGGTGTTATCGACTTCAAAGGAAATTCTTACGTGTTCGGGTTTAATTATGCCATACTGAGGCAAACAATGTCAAAAAAATATGAAAGACGCTCGATTTGTGTTGAAAAAATGACTTATAATAACGATGGGTCAATTCAGAAACTTCCCTGGTGGTCTGCAAAGGGCACAACACAAATTGGAACTTTTAACCCATACGTGCAAAACGAAGCCGAAACGATGGCTTTTAGCGAGGGGGTCAAGACTGAAGCTGTTACTGAAAGGGACAAAGGGAAAAAAATCGCTGACAGAATATTTGTTACATCAATTCACAACGGCGATTACATTAAAGTACAAGGTGTCGATTTTTCAAAAGGTGCCACATCGGTTGATGTCAGTGTTGCTTCATTTTATGGAGGAAAAATTGAAATCCGCACCGACAAGTTAGATGGTCCAATTATGGGAACTATTAACGTAAATACTTCCGGTGAAGGTGACTTATGGAAAACGATCAACACTCCGGTGAATAATATCAAGGGCGTTCACGATCTGTTCTTCGTTTTCAGGGGAGAAAAAGATTTATTCAATTTCGACTGGTGGAAATTGCTGCCTGCACAGAAATAAGTTTTTTATCTGCCAATGGGGTTGTATTGATTGGTAATTGGTACAATATAAATCTAAAAAAAATGCAAATGAGAAGCGAAAAAATGGAAAAAACTGTTAATCAAATGAGCAAAAAAATCATTGTCCTGGTCGCAGTGATAATGCTCAGTTTGTCTTTTACCACATTATTTGCACAAGTAATAACACCCGGAGAACAATATAACGAGATGCAAAGAAAACTTGCTTCCGGATGGAATACATGGAATACACGAAGCGTCCTGTCTCATGTCTTTTTACCTGAATGTTTTACAGTTAATCTTGAATTAAACGATTCAAAATCAGGTGATATTCTAAAAGAAGCATTAATTGGTCGCCGCGGGAAAGATGTAGAAAATGTTACACCCGGTCCTCATTCATATAACGGTTCTTATACTGAACTCACTGTTGACTGGAAAAATATTCAAGTTAATGTTAAAACCGCTGCCGAAGGAAAAAATCTGGCAATTATTGTAACTCCAATAAAAGGGAAGGAGTCCGGTAAACTTATAATTAATCCCAAAATTATATGGGGTGAAAAAGGAAAAGTTGAAGTTGCAGGAGATGGGTTTGTATTTCGTAGCAATAACAAGGAGGTAAAATTTCACTTAAACACTAAAGAAAAAATATCGTTTAACGATACCATAATTACCTGCCCTTTAAATAGCAGGATTATCGTATCGACTTATTCTGATAAAAATGAAAGTGAGATTGTAACATTAGTAAACTTTGCAGGGAAAAAACTCGAGGATACCAAAAAAGTTTATGGTGCGGACAGCTCATTGTATGATGCTATGCAATCTGTATTGGCATGGGACATAATTTATGAACCAACACATAAAATTGTTATTTCACCGGTTAGTCGCATCTGGAACACCGGTTGGTGGGACGGCTGGGTATTATTTGACTGGGATACATATTTCGCGTCATATATGTATTCGCTTGATAATAAAGAACTTTCGTATGCAAATGCTATTGCAGTTACAAAGAACATAACGTCAGCTGGTTTTGTACCTAATTGTAGTGCAGGAGTTGGAAAAAGCGAAGACCATTCACAACCTCCCGTAGGTTCATATGTTGTTTGGAAAATTTACGAAAAATATAAGGAGAAATGGTTACTTGAGGAAGTGTTTAATGAGCTGCTGTCGTGGAACCGCTGGTGGGAAAACAAACGGGATGTTGATGGTTATCTCTGTTGGGGGAGTGATCTGGAATACGCAGAAAAAATGCCCTATTCGCTATCAAAACAGATTCATACAAAACAGGCAGCGATGTGGGAATCCGGTCTTGATAATTCACCTATGTATGATGAAGCTGTATTCGATTCAGTAAACAATAAAATGTTGCTTGCCGATGTTGGCTTAATGAGCATGTATGTTTTAGATTGTCAACACCTTTCTAAAATTGCTAAAGAATTAGGGAAGATTGATATTAAAAATGAACTGGAAAAGCGTGCTGAGAAATATTCAAAAAAACTTGCTTCTCTTTATGATGAGAAATCTGGTATATTCCTAAACAAAAACCTTAAAACCGGAAATTTAAGTCATAGATTATCTCCTACTTTATTTTATCCGCTACTTACCGGGGTTGCTTCTCAAAAGCAAGCTGAACGGATGATGAAAGAACATTTTTATAATCCGGATGAATTTTGGGGTGAGTGGATAATGCCTTCGATCGCAAGGAACGATAGTGCATTTAAGGACAACGACTATTGGAGAGGAAGAATCTGGGCGCCAATGAATTTTTTAGTTTATTGCGGTATGAGAAACTATAATGTGCCTGAAGCCAGAAAAGACTTGGTTGAAAAATCCGCCAAATTAATTTTAAAATCCTGGAATGGGGAACATCATGTTTATGAAAATAATAACTCTGTTACCGGAGCTGGTGATGATGTAAGAAATAGCGATAAATTTTATCACTGGGGTGCTTTAAATGCTTTTATAAAATTATTGGAAGATGGAAAACAGTAGTTGAAAAAAGTGAAATATTAAATTTTGATTGGTGGATGTTTAATAAGTAACATGGGTAACTTTGAAGTTGAACAATTTAAATAATGAAGTATGAAAAAACCACTAAAAGACCTTCAACTTATAAATCTTAAATTCAGATATATATTCCACATCCGGATTTTTCTGGTATTTTCATTTATTTTTTTAAACACCTTCACTTCTGAAATTTATGCTAAAAAACATACTTTTGAAGCAGAAGCTGCGAGCCTTATTGGTGGTGCCTCAAAAGTAGCTGGCAGGGAGGCATCAGGAGGTTATTATGTCAGTCTGACCAAACCGGAAGATGGGATCACATTCTCTGGTCTTCCGGCTGCGGCGAAACTCGCTGTCCGGTATGCATCGTTGGGGGTCGGTGTAATCAATATTGCCGTCAACAATCAACCTGTACAAAAACTAAATATTCATTCAACAGGAAATCTTACAGGATCATTTATTAATGCCATTATTGAAGTGGCCATCACTGCTAATGCCAAAATAACCATTAGCCTGGTTACCAATGACATCACTGTAAATATTGATCATATTGTGGTTGGGGATAACGACATAGGACTTCCTCCCGATATATGGAACCTGCCTAAATTACCGGTAGCTGAAGGTCCTTATCCTGCCAACTGGAGTGGATTAAGCCAGCTTTACACTGTACCCGACTGGTGGCGTGAAGCAAAGTTTGGCGCATGGGCTCACTGGGATCCACAATCAATGCCTGAACAGGGCGACTGGTATGCTCGCGGTATGTATGTGGAAGGAAGCAAACAATATAAATTTAACCTGGCCCAATTTGGTCATCCATCTGTATATGGTTATAAAGACATCTGCAATAACTGGGTAATTGATAGATGGAATCCTGCAGAGTTAATGGATTTATTTGTCGAAATGGGCGCCCGTTACTTTATGGCCATGGGTGTTCACCATGATAATTTCGATTGCTGGAATTCTACCTACCAGCCCTGGAATTCCGTTAATGTTGGTCCAAAGGTCGACATCGTGGGCATCTGGGAAAAAGAAGCACGAAAGAGAGGAATGCGTTTTGGTATCGGTTTTCATAACACCCCGGGGCGAACATGGGGTCAATTTATGACTGTTCGGTATACCAGCGATAAATCCGGACCTATGAAAGGAGTGCCATATGATGCACTTCAAACAGTAGTTGACGGAAAGGGAAAATGGTGGGATGGGATGGATCCTGTAGACCTTTACGGCCCCATTCACGACAAGAAAGATCCTCTGCTTTCTCCTTTCGCAAACCAGTTTATGTGGAGGATAGATGATGCAATCTCTAAATATCATCCCGATGTGATCTATTTTGATGAACACGCGGGAGATTCTCAAATGGATTTAGGGGTACGCATGGGTCTGGGTTTTCTTGCTCCGGATCTGATAGCTAATTTCTACAATAAATCTCTTAAGTGGAACAAGGGAAAAATGGACGTGGTTATCAATCTAAAAGGTGTGGGTGGTCGTTATAACAGCTTTCAGAATAACCCCGAACTGCTTCCCATGGTTGATCATTCGCTGGTTAAGAGCACAGAGGCAATCATAGAATCTGAGATTATGGCCTATCCGTTCCAGACTGAAACCAGTATTGCAGACTGGCACTATATGACAGGTCAGAAATATATGGATGCAAAAAAAGCAATCGGATTATTATTGCAGAATGTCTCCCGAAACGGCTCTATGTTGCTAAACATTACCCAACACGGTCGTGGCGATCTGGATCCTCAGGTTATACAATTCTGCAAAGACGTAGGCGCATGGTTGAAAATAAATGGTGAAGCAATATATGGTTCAAGACCTTTTGAAGTTTCTGGTGAGAATAGTGTTAGCTACACCCGTAATAACGGTAAAGTCTATGCTGCTCTAACAGAGTGGCAGGGTGGTTCAATTACTCTTAAGGCACTGTCTTCCGGTGGGGCAACTATCGGAAAAGTATCGAAAGTCGAATTGGTTGGCTCTGAGCAGGTACTTACCTTTGTTCAGAACGATCAGGGATTGACAGTAACATTTAGTGCCCCCGTACAACCTATAGCAGGAATAGCGGATCAGCAGCTGGCATCGACCTGCCGGGTTCTTCGTATTACCCATGATAAAGGATGGATCAATGACGATGATCCGGGTACAAGAGCACAGGGATGGCTCCGTCGTTGTAATCTGGGAAATGGCGACTTCAACAACGATCTCACAACCAGCAATATTCCCGGTGATGTTTGGACTTGCTCTTTTACTGGCAGCAACGTTTCAGTTATAGCTCCAAAAGAAGCAGGGGCTGGATCGATTGAGATTAAGATAGACGGCAAAACCCGTACTAAGGTTGATCTTTCTTCAAAAGAAACACGCCAGGCTCAGCAGGTTGTGTTTAAAGCAACAGATCTTTCTAAGGGAAAGCATGTAATCAGTGTTATCAATCGTGGACCCGGACCGGTGGCTATTGATGGAATAATCATCCAGTAAGAGGTTCTGATGCAAAGCAGCTGCGGAGCAGCAAAATATTTGTAGAAAGGTAATTGCATGTATGCTTCAAAGCTGCATAGCAGCGTAATATAAAATGTATTTTAAACTTAACTTATGAAAACCACCTCAATACTATTGTTTTTTATAATAACATTGTTTTCTACTTCTCTAAAAGCCCAACAGGATAGTTGGAAATCACTCTTCAATGGAAAAGATCTTTCGGGCTGGACGGTTTGTGCCAAGCCCAAAGATGCTGCAAAGCAATACTGGAAAGTACAGGATTCATCTATCATAGCAAATACAAACGGAGATAAAGATCACGACCATCTCTGGTTGGCTACAACACAGGAATTTCAGGATTTTGAGCTTAAACTCAGTTTTGCAATGTTCAGGTCTGCGAAAGGAAACAGTGGCGTGATGATCCATAGCCGCTGGGACAAAGACACTCTTTATATGGATGGTCCCCAGGTAGATATTAATCCGGCTGAACCATACAGGATTGGTCTGATGTGGGATGAAACGCGCGGGTCGAACAGATGGATCTTTCCCGATCTGCCAAAACCAAAATGGGTAAACAAAGATATGGTTATAGGAAAGCCGCAATTCTTTTACAGCGATGATACCCTGCAATGGAACCAGATGGATATTAAAGTGAAAGGATGGCAGGTGCAGGCATGGGTAAATGGCGTATTCGTAACAGATTTTAATGGTAAGGAAATACTTGACGATCAGATTCACAAAGTAAGAAACGTTGGTGTAAAAGGTGTAATAGCCTTTCAGTTACATAGCAGGGATGATGTTAAAGTAATGTTTAAAGATATTTATATAAGAAAATTGTAGCTTTATGGAGAGGCAGTTGAAATCCATTAACCGCAAAGGACTCTAAGGAAATGCGCAAAGGACGCAAAGGTGTAATACTTAGAAAATTACTCTGCGGTTCTCTGCGTGTTCTCTGCGCTCTCTGCGGTTAAAAAAAGAATTTTTAAACTGCCACAATCTCATAATCAACTGTTTCAAGATTTTATTACTGAATATTATTGATTTAAATATGAGTAACCTTATGAAAAAGAAATCATTTCTAATTGCGATGTTTACTGTGTTCATTTCAATGCATTGCATCGCACAACAACCCGCTCCCGTTAAAGTCGCTGAGGGAATGTTGCAAGGAAAGTCTGAGAATGGGTTAACTGTTTACAAAGGTATCCCATTCGCTGCACCCCCTGTTGGCGACCTAAGATGGCGAGCACCTCAGCCAGCAGCAAAATGGGAGGGTGTAAAACAGGCAACTGATTTTGCGCCCGGACCAATTCAGGGAGGAAATCCTCCTTCTGGAAAAAGCGAAGATTGTCTTTACCTGAATGTCTGGACACCCGCGAAATCTGCAAACGATAAAATACCTGTACTGGTATGGATCTATGGTGGCGGATTTGGGGCAGGAGCTACTTCCGAAAAGAATTACAGCGGGGAAAATCTTGCCAAAAAGGGTGTAGTACTTGTGAGCATAGCATACCGGGTGGGACAACTGGGATTTTTTGTGCATCCGGAGTTGAGTAAAGAGAGTCCAAATCGCGTTTCAGGAAATTATGGCCTGTTAGATATGATCTCGGGTCTCCTATGGATACAGAAAAATATCGCAGCTTTTGGCGGCGACCCGAATAAGGTAACAATATTTGGTGAATCAGCTGGAGGTATTGCAGTTAGCATGCTTTGTGCCTCACCACTGGCAAAAGGATTATTCCAGGGTGCCATATCAGAAAGCGGAGGTAATTTTGGTCCTCCCCGTCCCACAACCTTTCCCGGTGAAAACCAGAAACGCCTGGCTGATGCTGAACGTGACGGACAGGCATATCTCAAAAATGCAGGTGTAGCCTCAATAGCCGAACTAAGGAAATTGCCTCCCGATAAACTGCCGGCAGTAAGAGGGATGTCGTGGCCGATTATTGATGGATATGTGATACCTGACGATCAGTACAAGCTTTATTCAGCAGGTCGTTTTAATGATACACCGATTCTTGTTGGTTATAACTCCGACGAAGGTGCAAGTTTCTCACCACCCAAAACACCAGAAGCCTATATCGAGGGTGTTAAATCGCGCTATGGTTCTTATGCAGAAAGTCTGATTAAGGCTTATCCTGCCGGTACTGGTACTGTTCTCAAAAGTGCCCGCGACCTGGCACGTGATGCTGCGTTTGGCTGGCACACCTGGATCTGGGCCAGACTGCAATCTAGAGTTGGAAAATCTAAAGCATTCTATTATTATTTCGATCAGCATCCGGATTATGCAGCAGATTCTCCCAGGGCAGGATATGGCTCACCTCATGGACAGGAAGTAGCTTTCGTGTTTAAACACCTTGATGAGGCGAATCCTCAAACTACAAAAACTGACCTGGCTATCTCAGATGCCATGGCTACCTATTGGACTAACTTTGCCAAACGTGGCGATCCCAGTGGAGAAGGAGTTCCTGCATGGCCGGCCTTCAGCGATGCGAATCCTGTAGTCATGTACTTCAGTCAGACTCCTCATACAGGTCCGGTTCCAAGTGCTGAATCACTTAAAAGTCTCGATGCTTATTTCGCATGGCGACGTACCCCGGAAGGAGATGCATGGGCAAAATGAAAAAAGTCATATCCTATATTGCGATTTTCGTATGTATTTTATTGCCAAACTATAAGCTTGGGGCACAAGCTATTAATGACTGGGAAAACCCAGCTGTTAATGGCATCAACAAGGAAAGGCCCCATGCTTACAGTATTCTTGCAGGAGAAAAAGAAACTAACCCGCTTATTAAATCTCTGAATGGTATCTGGAAATTTAAGTGGTCGCCCGATCCTCAGTCCAGGCCATCAGAATTTTATACAGAAAGTTATTCAACCGAAAAATGGGATAACATCTTCGTTCCCGGAAACTGGGAACTTCAGGGATTTGGTACTCCTATCTATGTGAATATTTCTTATCCGTTTAAGTCCGATCCTCCCAGAGTTACAAGTGAACCGGATAAAAAATTCACTAGTTTCCTTCAAAGAAATCCGGTCGGAAGCTATTCTACAACCTTTACTGTTCCTGAAAACTGGAGCAATAAACTGGTATTCCTGAACTTTGGAGGGGTTCAGTCGGCAATGTATGTATGGGTAAACGGACAAAAAGTCGGATATAGTGAAAACTCGATGTCGCCTGCTGAATTCGATATCACAGGTTACATTCATAAAGGAGAAAACAAACTGGCTGTTGAAGTTTACAAATGGTGCGATGGCAGCTATTTGGAAGATCAGGATATCTGGCGCCTTAGCGGAATTTTCAGGGATGTTGATCTGATAGCCAGACCTAAGGCATATATCAGTGACTTCTTTGTTAAAGCGTTGCCCGACAATATTTTCAGCAACGCAAACATTTCAGTTGACATTAACCTTGAAAACCGTTCAGCCCTGGCTGCTTCTGGGCTGCTATTGGAAGCTGATATAACCGGTTATTCTAACCATGGAGATATAACGGATCTCTCTTTTACTAAAAAAGTTCAGGAAATAAAGAAGTCTGGTAAGGCTATTCTGGAAATGAATTCATTACTGGAACAACCCCGACTATGGTCGGCTGAAACACCTGATTTATATCACCTTACATTATATCTTCGAAACAATAAGAAGGAGGTCCTTGACAAAGCGGAATGTTATTTCGGTGTCCGGAAAATTGAAGTTAAGGGCGATGTATTTTTCATTAATGGTAAAGCGGTGAAGTTAAAAGGGGTAAACCGTCACGAGCAACACCCGCGCACAGGCAAGCATGTGAGCCGGATGACAATGATTCGCGACCTTGAACTGATGAAACAGGCAAACATCAATATGGTCCGAACCTGTCATTATCCCGACGATCCTTTATTTTATGAACTCTGCGATCAATATGGCATTTACGTCATGGACGAAGCAAATCAGGAATCTCATGCTTTGGGCATCGGAAACAAAGTGTTGGGCGACAATCCTCTATGGAAAAAGTCTCACGTTGAACGCGCAGTTTCACTCGTACAACGCGATAAAAACCATCCGTGTGTTATCTTTTGGTCGCTGGGAAATGAAGGCGGCAGGGGACAAAATTTGCTTGCAATGGCCGACACAATTAAGAAGTTGGATGCAACCAGGCTTATTTACTCAGATACCCAACGAGATGCTTCAGCTCTTTACGATGAAGGTTATCTGCATCCCGCAGATCTGAAAAAGCTTGGGGAAAGAATTAAAGATAAACCTGTCTTTCTGCGTGAGTATCTTCATGTTATGGGAAATTCAGGTGGAAACCTGCAGGAATATTGGGATGTGATAAATGCTGATTCAAGCTTAACCGGCGCTGCCATCTGGGAATGGGTCGATCAGGGCCTTGCGAAGAAGAAAGACGGATCACCATTAAAACTCAATGATAACCCGGATGATTACAGGTTAAAGGACGACGAATTTTGGGCTTTCGGAGGCGATTTCGGAGATAAGCCCAATGATGGGAATTTTTGCATTAAAGGGCTGATTGCCTCAGATAGAACCCCAAACCCTCATTATTATGAGGTTCAGAAAGTGTATCAGCCGCTGGTTTTTCAGCTTATTACCGAAAAAGATTTAAAAGTAAGAGTGGCAAATCACTTCGATTTTCTTTCGTCGCAATACCTTGATTATGAATATGAGTATACTTTAAACGGAAAACCTTTCAGAAGAGGCAAATTCGAACTTAATAATCTCCAACCGGGGAAAGTTGCCGATGTTACGATCCCGCTTCCAGATGGTGCCGATACTCTGTCATCAGAATTAATATTGAATATATATGCAAGACTTAAATCCGGAACTTTGTGGGCTTCCGAGGGATTTTGTGTTGCCCGTGAACAGTTTGTGATAAAACCACTTACGGTAAAAAGAATTGCTGCTTATGGAAAACCAGTTAGCGTAATGGAAAGTTCTGTTGAGATAGAATTAAGAACAGAAACAATGTCCTTTGTCCTGAGTAAAACCAATGGCGCTCTGATAAGCTGGAAAGTGAATCAGACGGAACTTCTTAAAGGTGCTCTTGAACCCTATTTCTGGAAACCACCCAACGATAATCAGAAGCAAAGTGGTTATGTGAGAGAATTTCGAAAATGGAAAAATGCAGCGGAGAAAATGGTAGTCACTAAAATAGAAATTTCAAAACAAGAAGCTCCGACTGTTAAATTTGAAATGAATTTACCAACAATAGGCGCAAATTACACCCTGGAGTACCAGTTGAACGGGAAGGGTCAATTACAAACAGAAGCCTTTTATACGCCTCTGTGCGATACGATTCCTCATATGCCCAAATTTGGAATGCGGATACGAATTCAGGATACCTTTAATTCAATTGACTGGTATGGACGTGGTCCCTGTGAAAATTATCCTGACAGAAAAACCGGGTCGTTCATTGGATCGTATAATGCAAAGTTGGAAAACTTTATTACTCCTTATCCAGCCCCACAGGATAACTCTAACCGTTGCGATGTAAGATGGTTTTCAATGAGTACTCAGAATAATGGCAGTATAAGAATCACAGGCTTACAGCCACTGTGCTTCAGGGCCTGGCCATATAGTGAGGAGGATCTGGAATCTGCTACGCACGACTACCAGCTCCCGTTCCGAGATTTTATCAATCTGAATGTTGACTTAAATATTCACGGCGTGGGTGGCGATGATACCTGGGGCGCTAAAACAATGGAGAAATATACCATTCCCGGTAACAAACCTTATTCTTACGGATTCATTATGGAGTATCACGATTCCGAAGGAAACGTCTTGAATTAACGTAAACTTAAACAGTAGATTCAGTTGAAAACTATGATTGTATGATTAAGAAAACCCTGAGTACATTCTTCTTTCTGTTTTTTATATGTATTATCCTGTTTTCCCAGGGTGCCACAAATGAAATACTTCGGTTGTGGTATGATAAACCTGCAATTTCTCCATCTTCAGGAAAAGCCAGCGATGCGGAGTGGATAAAGGCGCTTCCGGTTGGCAATGGTTTTCTGGGTGCCATGATTTTTGGCGGTGTGAACCGGGAAATAATTCAGCTTAATGAAAAGACATTATGGTCAGGAAGTCCTGCCGATAACAATAATCCTGTTGCAGCCGAATCGCTGAGCAAAATCAGGCAGCTGCTTTTTGATCAGAAATACAGGGAGGCTAATGCAATGACCAGGATAACGCAGGTCTGCAAGGGAGTAGGGTCGGGAAACGGAAACGGTTCCAACGTGAGTTATGGTAGTTTTCAAACGCTGGGAGATCTGTTGCTTGATTTTGAAAAGAACACAGTATACAGCAACTACAAACGTGAGCTTAACCTGAGTCGTGGTGTTGTAAAGGTATCATACGATCAGGACGGTATCGGATATCAGAGGGAGATCTTTGTTAGTTACTCCGATCGTACTATGGTAATTCATTTCACTGCAAGCAAAAAGGGAGCTCTTAGCTTTAAAGCCCGGCTTACACGTCCAGAAAGGTTTATGACTAGTAATGAGAAGGATAACCTGATGATGTACGGGACTTTAACCAATGGTAAAGGGGGTGATGGGATGCAGTATGCTGCCCGGTTAAAAGCAATTCCTATTGGTGGAAGCGTCTCCCTCTCTGATAGTGTGATTACGCTAAAAGGTGCAGATGAGGTTACACTCCTGATAACCGCTTCAACAAATTATAAGCTTGATTACCCGCTATATACTGGCAGCGATCCCAAACTTACAACAGCTGAACAACTTAAGAAAGCAGCATCAAAATCCTATTCAACTCTTTTAAAAAACCACATCGACGATTACTCCGCCATTTTTGGCAAAGTAAGCCTTCGGCTTTCAGGTATCGAAACTGATACTATTCCTACCGACAGAAGACTAAAGAACCAGTCTAAGAATCCCGATGATTTACATTTACAGGAACTTTATTTTCAATATGGAAGATACCTGTTGATTTCCTCCTCGCGGGAAGGTACGCTACCCGCTAACCTTCAGGGGATATGGTCGAACAAAATCCAGACACCGTGGAATGGCGATTACCATACAAATATAAATCTGCAAATGAACTATTGGCCAGCAGATGTGGCTAATATGGGAGAGTGCTTCGGACCATTGACTGACCTTATCCAATCCTTGGTAAAACCAGGTGAGGTCACAGCAGCTGTTCAATATAATGCTGCAGGATGGTGCAGTGAAGTTATCACTAACGTCTGGGGTTATACCGCACCGGGAGAAGGAACAAACTGGGGAATGTATGTGGCTGGTGGTGGCTGGCTTTGCCGTCACCTTTGGGATCATTATACTTTCACAATGGATAAAGACTATCTGAAGAAAGTATACCCGACCATGCTTAAGACAGCACAATTTTACCTCGACTGGCTGGTAATAAACCCTTCAAACGGAAAACTGGTATCAGGCCCGTCTACTTCGCCGGAAAATGCATTTGTGGGTCCTGATGGTTCAACCGGGTCAGTTTGTATGGGGCCATCACACGACCAGGAGGTTTTGCACGAATTGTTTACTAATGTGCTGGAAGCATCTGAAATTATGAAAGATACCAACCCTTTACTCGGAAAGATTTCCAGTGCTTTGTCAAATCTTGCCACTCCACAGATTGGTTCCGATGGAAGAGTTATGGAATGGAGCGAGGAATTTAAGGAGACTGAGATAACCCACAGGCATGTTTCCCACTTATACATGCTTTACCCGGGAAATCAGGTTGATCCGGTTACAAATCCTGACCTGGCCAAAGCTGCGCGTAAAAGTCTTGACGTCAGAACAGATGTTGGTACCGGTTGGTCTCTGGCATGGAAAGTGAATTTCTGGGCCAGACTTAAGGATGGAGACCGGGCTTATCAGCTGCTGAAAAACCTTCTGAATCCAACTGAAACCTCATCGCTGAATATGTCAAATGGTGGCGGAACCTACCCGAACCTGTTCTGTGCACATCCGCCATTCCAGATCGACGGGAATTTTGGCGGTACAGCCGGGATTGCTGAAATGCTGCTTCAAAGTCAGAATGGTTGTATTGAATTACTTCCTGCACTGCCCGGAATCTGGAAAAACGGCGAGGTGAAAGGTCTTTTGGCACGTGGTGGTTTTGTTGTCGATATTTTGTGGAAAAACAACAAACCTCAGAAAGTGATACTAAAATCTAATGTTAAGAACAAGTGCATTGTTCGTTCTTCCGTTGCACTCAGAGTGAATGGTGCAGCTGAAAAATCGAGTGAACAAAGTGGTAGTTATCTTCTTGAATTCAACGCAGAACCGGGTAAGGTTTATGAGTTGTTTCCACTCTTTTAGTAGAGTTCGCACTTCTCTTTTAGCTGCTGACCCAGGTCATAAGCAAACTTACGAATTTCCCCTCTTGCTTTTTCTCTATCTACGGCAGACATTTTCCGCCAGGTCTCTATTTTAGCAGTAGGCGGCTCGCTCATTGGAACCATTTCAGCTCCTTCAAGCAGGTTTGCACAATATTCAGCAGCTTCCAGAATATCATCAACCGAATTGCCCGAAGTTCTAAAAGGTTCAATTCCAAATACATCTGGAAATTCTTTCAAATCGCCATCAAGTGTTTTTTCTAAAAGAGCGATAGCTTTATCTGCGTGTTTTTCCTTGTTAGGGAGTGCTTTTACTGTAGTATTTAAATCGCGTTTTCTGTAAAAACCGTAGATTGCAGCAATTGATGCAGGATCCCGGATAGTTCCGTCAGGATAAATAAGTCCGTGAATTTCGCTCCAGTAACCGCCGATTATAAGGTTAAAAACATACCATCCTACATTATGCTCATCGGCAATCTGAATAGCCATGTCGTAAGGATTGGAACGGCCAATACAGCACAATTCGCTGTTGATCAAAGGCTTGTTGTATTTCTTTGAAAACCCCTCTGCAACTGCATAGCTTTTCTCAACACGCGAACGGGTTTCAAGATAATCGTGAAAAGAAATTACATCGACCAAATCAGATGTGTGTTCACAAAATTTTGATAGCCAGTGACCTACTGTTACAGCATTTACGGGATCAATTTTTTTTACGAACGTAATAAAGTGACGAACAAATCCTTCAATTTCGTCAGTACGTTTCTTCTGTACTTCCGGTGGGGACTTCCTGTAGTAATCATTCATTTCGGGTTCGTTCATAATATCCCACATTAAAAGACCCTCTTCATTTTTTAAAGCATTGACAATTGCTGTTACATATTTTTCACCAGTTTCTGTTGCATTTTTTTCTAAAAGTTGAGGAAAAGTGCCGTTAAATAGAATGGGCATGACAGACACTCCATATTTATTACATGTGCGGACATAATTAACCACTCTTTTAACATATTCTTCAGGATTATTCTCATAAGCCCTTTGACTTAGCCAGACACGGCTGCTGTTTAACTGAAGCCTTTTCATAAATCCCAGATCTCTTTCCAGTGTTTCCTGGTTGGGACTTAAATCGTGGCAAACTCCACGTACAAAACTGTAATCTTTTAGTGGTTCTTTCGCTGTTAAGAAACCTGTTATCAGAAAAATGAATCCAATAAAAAGTAATAATGTCTTTTTCATAATTCCATATTTTTATTATAAGTAAAATAAATAAAAAATCGATAAACTCATACATAAGGAAAGAAATAATTTCATGATTTGCTTATATTTATAAGTGACAACGACAAGGTTCAGGCGATTAAAAAATTTAATTTTACATGAGATATTTTAATGTTTAAGAAATTTATGAAAAACAGAGCATTGTTTTTAGCGTTTGCTTTTATCACACCTCTATTTATTATGGAATCAGGGAGTACCATAATAAATGATGGTTTATCGACTCCAATAATAAATATGAATTACCAGTCATTGGTATCTTCCGGAGACGTACATCATACAGGTATTATTACTACTTCTCGTCATGGAATGCCGATGGGAACTGGTTGTATGGGCAGCCTTATCTGGAGCAATAATGACCATTCATTAAACTTCCAGATTAACCGTGTTGATGTTTTTGGATGGAACAGTGCAGCTACCGGCTCATTGGACGGACATAATGATTACGGATATGGTTGCGGGTTTGTCAATGTGGACCTGGGAGGCAATCCTTTAGCATCATCAACAAGTCAGCACCTTTCACTATATGACGGTAAATTGGCAATTCAGGGTGATGGAGTGAATGTTGACATCATCGGAGATACGAAGTCGGATGTATTTGCATTAAAAATTGAAGATAACAGATCTTCCCCGTCTTCCATCAGTATTGACCTTGTTATGCTCCAGGATCCTGATGAAGTGATCGGTACTCATACAGCTACCACAAGAACAAGCAATAGCGGCGGACAAATAAGGTTGAAGCAGATATTTGAGCAGCCTGCGGCAACCGGATATAAACAGTTTGACCTTTATTGCAGTTCAGCGGTGGCAGCAGATGTTGCAGGTAGAACAGGAATAGTAAGTTATCCGGACAGCAGGACCGTACGTATTACACTTCCGCCTGCAAAAGGAACAGTAAATGTATATATTGGAAGTCATGCAAGCATGAACAGATCTGATGATATTATTATTCTGGCAGCTGACAAACTAAATTCAGCGAAGAACAGAGGATTTGACAGTATTTACTCAGGCAACCAATCATGGTGGCAGAATTTCTGGTCAAAATCATATGTTTATTTACCTGCAGATAGCACATCTACTGACATACAAAGAAAATGGCTTTACTTCTTATACATGTCCGCTATTAGCCAGAGAGGAGATTATCCGGCAAAGTTTACCGGAAATCTGTTTAATACAGGAGGGCGCTCCAGAAGTTGGGGAAGTACGCAATACTGGGGTTATAATCAGGAACCATTACATTACTCATTAGATGCAGCAAATCATGGTGAACTTCAGGAACCAGTATTTAAAATGTACATGAAAAACTATGAAAATTATTCTACGGCAGCAAAGCAGCAGTGGGGCAGCCAGGGTATCTTTATTAATGAAACGGACAGTTGGAATGGTCCGGAACTGCTTCCTTTAAATATAGCTAATGATTTAAGGGATTTCATGATAAATGGCAACGGTCCTTCAACTGCGCTCAGCGATTTTGCAAAAGCCCGTAACAGAATGAATTCAAGATGGGAATTATGGCCTACATATTGGACAACTTTCACTACAATAAATGCAAGTGAAAGGGCTGAGCATTTTTGGAATCATTACCTCTATACAAGTGACGCCAACTTCCTTTCAACAAAAGCGTATCCTATTTTGAAGGGTGCATCGGAATTCTACAGGAATTTTCCAAACCTGAAGTTCGAAAACGGTAAGTATCATATTTACAGGACCAACCTCCATGAGCATATAATGGGAGGTAAGGATGTTATTGACGACCTTGTCTTTATAAAAGGTGTAATGCAGGCAACAATAAAGGCTTCCAAAATCCTTGGTGTAGATTCTGATCTCAGACCTCTCTGGCAGGATATAGTTGATAATCTTACATCTTACCCGTTGAGCGGACAGCCGGAGACTATCGGTTCAATTACACATCCCAGTGGCTTTCCGACCTGGGGGCAGGCCCGAACCCCGGCGGCGCAAGTCAGATACGACGCTATTGCAAAAGAGCCTCAAAGCCCCCGTTTGCGCATGCTTGAAAACTATGATGTACTGACCCTTGAAACCAAAGACCAGGGACTGGACGGTGGAGATTGGGCAATTGCCAACAATTCCTTTGAAGCTAATGTCGCTTACAAAATGAGCATGTCATTGGGCGACTACGGTTCCAACCTTAGCAGGTTTTTGCTTGATGCTGCAGCTCTGGGACGAAGTGAGTATAGTACTGTATTAAGCAATCTCAATAGTGAAATAAATGGTAAAGTTGAAAGTAGTACAAATCGTCTTGGCTTTGTCTCATCAGACTGGGCAGAATTTGGAGGATATGGCATTTTAAGTGCTGGTCTGCAGGATGGGCTAATGCAGAGTATATCTGCAACACCGGGAGGCGATCCTGTTATAAGAGTATTCCCTGCATGGGATAAAAATAAACCTGCATATTTCAAGCTTCTTGCAAAAGGCGGATTTTTGGTTTCGTCTTCCGTAAAGAACGGCGAAGTAAGCTTTTTAGAGATAAACTCTCAGCTTGGCGGGACATGCAGGATAAGAAACCCATGGTCAGATAAAACAATATCTCTTTACAGGAACGGGGTAAAGGCTGAAGAACTAACAGGTTATCTCATTAGTTTTGGAACCAGTATAGGGGAAGACATAAAAATAGTGAGACAGGGAATAGGCCCTGATTCTTTCTTTGAAAGTATACCTATATCAAAGTCAGTGCGACAGTAATATTTTTAGTAAACATAAAATGAAAGGCTTGTAGTTGGCGAATTATAATTAGTAAAAAATACCTGACAAATCATGATTAGAAAAATCGTCCTGGGAATAATGATTTCCACTGTTTTGACAAGTGCACTAAATGCCCAGACACTGGCGCCTAAACCATTCGGACCAGTTCCGACTGAAAATCAACTTAAATGGCAGGAGATGGAGTATTACTCATTTCTCCATTTCTCTTTAAATACATTCACCGATCAGGAGTGGGGTGGAGGAGACGAAGATGTTAAGCTGTTCAATCCGAAAGATCTCGATTGCCGCCAGTGGGCACGTGTGTGCAAGGAGGCTGGAATGAAAGGGATTATTATGGTCGTCAAGCACCACTGCGGTTTCTGCCTTTGGCCATCAAAATACACAGAGTTTTCGGTTAAAAACTCACCCTGGAAGGATGGAAAAGGAGATGTTGTTCGCGAACTGGCAGATGCATGTAAAGAATATGGTCTGAAATTAGGCATATATCTCTCTCCATGGGACAGGAACTCTGCAGATTATGGGAAGCCGGAATACATAACCTACTTCCGTAATCAGCTCACTGAACTTCTTACCAACTATGGGCCAATTTACGAAGTGTGGTTCGACGGAGCAAATGGAGGCTCCGGATATTATGGCGGTGCAAAGGAGACCCGCAGAATTGACCGCAAAACTTATTATGACTGGCAGAAAACCTACAAACTTATCCGTAAGCTTCAACCAAATATAGTGATATGGAACGACGGAGGAGACAGAGGCGATCTCCGCTGGGTTGGGACTGAAGCCGGTTATGTGGGTGAAACAAACTGGAGCTTACTGAATGCTACCGGCGATGTGCCTGAGGAGATGTTGCGTTTCGGGGTTGAAAATGGTGATTCCTGGGTGCCTGGTGAAGTGAATACGTCTATCAGGCCGGGCTGGTTTTATCATACCTATGAAGACAGCAAGGTAAAAACGTTACCCCAGCTGATGAATACCTACTATAACTCAATCGGACGAAACGGTACCTTGCTTCTCAACTTCCCGATCGACACACGAGGTCTGATCCATGAAAATGATGTTAAAGCATCGAAAGATTTTGCTGCAGCTGTAAAGGAGGCGTTTGCCATTAACCTTGCTGAAAAAGAGAAAATCACTGCTTCGAACGTACGGGGAAATTCGAAGGAATTTGGTGCGGAAAAGACCATAGACGGGAATAAGGAAACTTATTGGGCGACCGACGATGGTGTGACAAATGCTTCGCTCACAATTGATTTCAGACAACCAACAACATTCAACCGTTTTCTTGTTCAGGAATATATCCGGCTTGGTCAGCGTGTTAAAGCATTCACAGTCGAAGCCATGGTCGATGGAAAATGGAAAGAGTTAGCAAAAGCAACCACAATTGGTTATAAACGAATTCTACGTTTTCCGGGGGTGAAGGCAACAAAGGTTCGTTTTACGATTACCGATTCGAAAAGTTGTCCGGTTATTTCAAATCTGGGCATTTATAATGCACCATTGATACTGATGGCTCCTTCAATTATCAGGAATAAGTCAGGTGAGATAACAATTACCCCAGTCGAAGCTGAATCGTTAGTTTACTATACTTATGATGGGAGCACCCCAACGTCAAAATCTAAAAAATACGAAGGGCCATTTCTGATGGATGGAAAAGCAGAAGTAAGAGCTATTGCTTACGATCCTTTTAACGGAAAGAGCAGTCCCGTAAGTCAGGAGAAATTCGACATATCCAGAAAAGAGTGGAAGATTATTGGTTCCGTGAATGAAACGACAAACAGAATCCTCGACGGTAATCCATCCACCGCATGGCATCAGGCAAGAGATCTGAAGATGCCCGTTGACCTGACAATTGATATGGGTATGGAACAGAACCTGGCTGGTTTCCGATACCTTCCCGATCAGACACGGGCAACAGGTTATATTTCGAACTATGAGTTCTTTGTTTCAAAAGATAATTCCGACTGGAAACTGGTTGACGAAGGGGAATTTGCCAACATAAATAATAACCCTCAGATTCAGATCAAAAAATTTGATCCCGTAAAAGCACGGTATATCAGGCTTCGTGCTTTAAAAAACACCCGTGGTAATGATGATGTTGGTTATGCTGAGATAGATGTGATAACTCAATGAGCGCAGTAGTGTGAATGAAATAGTGCCAGAGTTATTGCAATCCTAATCTGTTACGGATTACTAAAGGTATTTATTTAAGATACTTCTGAACTCCGACGGGTTTAAAGGTTTTGTAAGGTATTCATCAAAACCAGCTTCCATAAACTTTAGCTTTTCTTCCTGATTTGCATAAGCTGTTATTGCAATGATAATCATATCCGGTTTCATTGATTTTATCCTTTTAGTAGCCTCAAAGCCATCCATCACCGGCATTTTTATATCCATTAGTATCAGGTGAAAATTTATCCCCGACTCTATCAATTCCACTGCTTTCAACCCGTTTTCTGCACGATAAATAGTTGTGGTTGTCTTAGACAGCATCTTTTGTAGGTACAGGAAATTGGCCTTTTCATCCTCTGCAATTAAAATGTTTTTGTTTGCAATTGGATTTGTGTCGGTAAGAAGCGGAGATTCCGAAACAATGGTTTCTTCTGTGCTTATAGCATTATCAGGGAGGAGTAAGGTAAATACAGAACCCTTCCCAACCTCGCTTTCAACAATCAGATTACCTCCCATGAGACGCGACAACGCTTTTGAAATTGCCAGTCCAAGACCTGCGCCTCGGTATAGGACGCTTTTGTCATCTTCGCTCTTTCTGAAACGTTCAAAGATGGTTTCATATTCCTTTTCCGGAATGCCAACACCGGTATCTTTAACATAGAAAGCAAGCTGATTGCCAGTCCTTTTTAATCCAAGTTCAACAATTCCCATTGCTGTGAATTTAAGCGCATTGTTTACCAGGTTTGTGAGTATTTGCTTTGTCCTGAGTTTATCAGTACGAATCTTTAATTTCTGATCGGTTAATTCATTGCTAAGAATTAATTTCACATTTTCATTGCTGTTTAAAAGCAAAAATGCAGAATGCAAGTGATCTAAAAATTCGTTAACATCAAAGACTTCGTTTCTTATTACCAGTTGGTTGGCTTCAATAATTGATAAATCGAGAATATCGCCAATCAGCATTAGCAGAGAATCAGAATTGGAATTAATGATCTCGATAAATTCATTTTTTTCTTCAGGGGTGATATTTTCATCTTTAAGCAGGTTGGCAAATCCAACGATGGCATTCATAGGTGTCCTTATCTCATGTGACATATTTGCAAGAAAGGCCGATTTTAGTTTATCTGACTCTTCAGCTTTGTTCTTCGCTTCCTTAAGTTCCCTGGTTCTTTCATCAACAAGAACTTCAAGTTTATTATAATGTTCTTCGAGTTCTTTGTTTTGATTCAGGATTTGCTTACTAAGCTTGCTGAGTAATTCGTTTTGTTGAATAACTTCTTCATGTTGTTCTTCAAGAGAAACATTTGCTTCTTTAAGCGCCCGGGTCCTCTTTATTACAGTCTCCTCCAGTTCTTTCCTCTGAAGTTTAAACTTTCTGACACGAAAAGAGTAAATACCCCGGAATGCTGTAATTAAAACAATCAAAACCAAAACCCTGAACCACCAGGTCTCCCATACCGGAGGTTTGATGGTGATAGTTATTTTCTTATCTGATTCGAACCATTCACCGCGTCTGTTTGTCGCCATAACTTTAAAAACATATTTGCCAGGGGGTACTTTAGTATAAGCGGCTCTGTTGTTAAGATTACCTGGGAATACCCAGTCTTTGTCAAAATTATCGAGCTTATACGCATAATGTATTTTTTCCGGGTAAGAGTATTCTATTGCAGCAAATAAAAAAGAGAATGTTGCTTGCTGGTAGTTTAGTTTAATACTCTTTGTGAAGTTGATATTCTCCGTTAATACTTTTGAGGGTGAAAATCTTTCAGGGGCATCATATATCTTAAAATCAGTTATATAGATTTCTGGTTTTGTCGTGTCTTCAATGATATCGCCAGGGTTAAAAGTGATTATCCGATCGAGGCTGCCCAGATAAAACTGATCATTCGCTGCTAATGATGCAAACCCCAGAAATGAAGGCGCTTTATCTCCGTTATAAAAGTTGTAAACGGAGAATTCCTGATTAATTGAATTGTATTTAAATAACTTATTAAAAGATGTCATCCATAAATTGTGCCCCTCATCCTCCATTATGTTTGTTACAATAAAAGGGAGGTCATTTTTGGGTGCAATTGAGGTAAACGACAAATCTTTAGGGCTGATTCTGAAAATCGCATTGTATGTGCCGACCCAAATATCATCTTTTGAATCCTGAAAAATGTCAAGTATTGTATTCCCCTGTATGTTGCTGATGTTATTTATAAATAGAGGGAATCTTGTAAAGCACTGTTTATCTTTACTAAAATAGCAAAGCCCGTTTTGGGTTCCAATCCATATCCTTCCCGACCGGTCCTCAATCATTTTGTAGATTACCCCGCTCATCAGCGAATTAGGATTATCTGCCTCGTTTTGGAAATGTGTAATTTTATTTGTTTTCCTATCCCAGACATCCAGGCCTTTTCCTGAAAAACTCATCCAGACTTTATCTTCCTTATCCTGAAGGGTACAATAAACATAATTGGAAGCAATAGAATTTGGACTTTTTGGGTCGTTTGTTAAATTTATTAGTTTATTCTTTTTAAAATCATAAATAATCAGTCCCTGCGTTGCTGTTCCAATTAATATTTCTCCTTTTCCGTTATTGTATAAACTATTCACCGTAGAATTATAGGCTTTTTTAAGCACTTGTTGAATGGTTTTTTCTTTGGGATCATATGCCACAATATCTTTGTCACCAGTAGCTATCCAGATCTTGTTGTCGGGTGAAGTGCAAAAAGCTGCACCTCTCGTTCCTGAAAGAAGTTCTCTTCCGGTTTTTACGATGTCCCGCAGTATTTTAAACTGGCTAAACTCCTTATTATACAAATTGATACCTGCATCCCACGAGCCAATCCATACTAAACCATTCCTGGATTTAAAGATGCTGGTTACTGAGTTGTTATTCAAAAAATAATCAGAGTTTACATTACTCGAATAATTGACATATTCACCAGTCTTAATATTTAGCATATACAGACCCTGAAAGCTGGTACCAATCGCAATTATGCCTTTTTGTATTTCAAGGAGTGAGGTTATGATAAAAGTTACATTGAAATGAGAATTCAGGCCTGAGAATTGCCTGATGCTGCCTGACTTCGAATCAATAATGAACAATCCGTAATAAGATCCTGCCAGAACATTATCATCCGAATCTACATAGATAACAGATGTATATCCTCGGCGAAGTATCACCTCATGGGTTTTTAACGGCAGGACTTTGTTTTCAAATATACCTGTTTTTGGATTGAATTTACTTATAATCCCTTCATCCGAAAGGACCCAGAGATTACCTTTACTGTCGCTGGCAATCGAACTAATAAAATCGCTGCCTATGCTGTTCTTATTTGCCGGATCGTGTTTGAAATGAGTAAAAATTCTTTTGTCCTTTTGCCACAAATCAAGACCTCCTCCAATAGTAGCAATCCAGATATTAGAATCTCTGTCTTTAAAAATTTGCAACACTCTGTCACTACTAAGGCTTGCCGGATCATTTGCATTGTGCTTCAGCCGGGTAACTGTCTCCCGGTTTTTGTCAAATAATATAATTCCGTTTGTATTAGTGCTTATCCACAAGATGCCATCATCATCTTCGAGAATATCATAAGATATCTGATAATTACCAGTAAGAGTATCTCTTAAAAGTTCGTTATAATTTATAAAATTCTTACCATCAAATTTATCGAGGCCATTTGGTGTCCCGAACCACATAAACCCATCTTTATCCTCAAAAATTGACCTTACATAATTTGTAGACAGTCCGTCTTTTTCAGTGAAGCTTTTAAAATTTAACCTTGGAAACTGTGCATTAACAGGGCCAAACACTAAAACCAACAGAACTATTATTAAAAAAAAAGAGAATTTCCGGAAGAAGTAACTTTTCATACTATATCTGAAAAACTTGCTGCACAAGATAGTTAATTAAGAGGAAGAAAAGGTATTCATTTTGTTTCATAGACTATGAAAGTGCCGTTCACCTTTGATTCTAATAAAGATTTAAGCAGAAAGAGGTCAAAATTAAATAATCTATACTATTTTTATTGTGAGAATAAAGGATTTTTCCATTGTCTCTTAATACTTTGGTTTACAAATAAATTGATAAAATACGAAAAGATGAAAAAGAAGCTTATGTTTTTGTTATTTGCCGGGTTGCTCTTCTCTAATGCGAAAGTTTTTTCACAGGATCCGAATTTCTATATCTTCCTGTGTTTTGGACAATCGAACATGGAAGGAAATCCCAGAGCTGAAGCACAGGATTCAATTGTTGATCCCCGTTTTATGGTTTTGGAAACCGTTGATTGCCCAAATCTGAACAGGACAAAAGGTAACTGGTATCCTGCTGTTCCTCCCTTAAGCCGCTGCCGTACAGGCCTGACTCCCGCCGATTATTTCGGAAGAACTATGGTGGCTAACCTGCCAAAAGACAAAAGAGTTGGTGTGGTTAATGTGTCAGTAGCTGGCTGCAAAATTGAATTATTTGATGAAACTTTATACAAGGCTTACCTTGAAACTGCTGCCAGCTGGATGAAAAGTATTGCCAATGAATATGATGGAAATCCTTATGCAAAACTTGTTGAAATGGGAAAACTTGCCCAGAAATCAGGCGTTATCAAGGGGATTTTGTTGCATCAGGGAGAGTCGAATACAGGGGATACCCTGTGGACCAAAAAAGTCAAAGTCGTTTACGATAATCTGATCAAGGACTTAAATCTGAATCCAAAAGACGTTCCGCTGCTTGCAGGTGAAGTAGTAAATGCTGATCAGGGTGGTGCCTGTGCAAGTATGAATCAAATTATTGCAACTCTTCCAAAAACAATCCCGAATTCTTATGTGATTCCTTCTAATGGTTGTACTACTGGACGAGACAGACTGCATTTTACAGCTGAAGGCTCCCGGAAATTTGGAAAACGGTATGCAGCAAGAATGCTGTCAATTATGGGCATAAATGCAAGTATCACCGAGTAAATCGGAGAACTTTACTTTCTACTGGGGCCGTTGAAAAAGTCTAAATCCATTAACCGCAAAGTTCGCAAAGAAAATCGCAAAGATCTTAATTACAATGTTTTAACTTTGTGCACTTTACGCTACCTTTGCGTACTTTGCGGTTAGAAAAGACTTTTTAGACAGCCTCTTGGGTTAGGGGTTAAAATCACTAATGAGGATACTGTATCCCTCTTAGGGGAAAGGGAAACCTGATTGCCAATTTAAATTAATAGAGTAATATACTTTTATAAAATTTGTATGCTGAAATTTAAACCTGCTTTTTATATTCTTATCTGCCTTTTTGTTACTTGTTTCGAAATACAGGCTCAGGATAAACTTTACCTCAATGAATTTCCTTTAAAAGATGTCACATTGCTAGATGGACCTTTTAAACATGCCCGTGATCTGAACATCCAAACTCTTCTGCAGTATGATGTTGATCGTTTGCTCGCGCCTTTCAGAAAAGAAGCCGGATTGCCTGCAAAAGCAGCATTTTATCCTAACTGGGAAGGATTAGATGGTCATATTGGAGGGCATTATTTGTCGGCACTGGCAATGAATTATGCTTCAACAGGTAATGCTGAGTGCAAAAAACGAATGGATTATATGATTTCAGAGCTAAAAGCCTGTCAGGATGCCGGAGAAATAAACAATAGCGACTGGGGCAAGGGATACATCGGTGGTGTTCCGAAAAGTAAATTGATCTGGAGCACTTTGCAGAAAGGTGATTTCGCAGCATATCGTGCAGCATGGGTACCCTGGTACAATGTACACAAATTATATGCTGGTTTAAGAGATGCATGGATGTATACCGGGAATGAAGATGCTAAAACCATTTTTCTGAAATTATGTGACTGGGGTATAAACATAACTTCATCACTTACAGATGTACAAATGCAATCAATGCTTGACACTGAACAGGGAGGCATGAACGAAGTTTTTGCTGATGCCTATCAGATGACAGGCGATAAAAAATATCTTACTGCGGCAAAAAGATTCTCCCATAGAATGCTGCTCGATGCGATGGCTGCCGATAATGATAATCTTGATAACAAACACGCTAACACCCAGGTTCCAAAAGCTGTAGGTTTCCAGAGAATAGCTGAAATTACTCACGATAAGAATTATACAGAAGCGGGTAGCTTCTTCTGGGAAACAGTTACGGGGAAACGAACACTTGCCTTTGGAGGAAATAGCAGAAAGGAATATTTTCCAAGTGTGGCTTCATACATAGATTTTGTTAATGATGTCGAGGGCCCTGAAACATGCAACTCATACAATATGCTTAAGTTGACGGAGGAACTGTTCAGAGTAAAACCGTTGGCAAAATATGCAGATTACTACGAAAGGACATTATATAATCACATTCTGGCAACACAACATCCGGAACACGGGGGATATGTTTATTTTACTCCGGCCCGTCCCCAATCATACAGGGTTTATTCAGCTCCTAATGAAGGAATGTGGTGTTGTGTTGGCAGCGGAATGGAGAATCACGGAAAATACAATCAGTTTATTTTTACTCATAATAGCGATTCATTGTATTTAAACCTTTTTATCGCTTCAGAACTTAACTGGAAACAGAAGAAAGTAAAAATCAGACAGGAAACCAGGTTCCCTGATGAGGAAAGGACGAAATTAACAATAACTGAAGGTTCCGCTCATTTCAGTTTAATGATTAGATATCCTTCATGGGTCAATGAAAGTGCCCTTAAGATCCTTGTCAATGGAAAAGCTGTTACATACAAGTCTTCTCCTTCTTCATATGTAGCAGTTGACAGAACATGGAAAACCGGAGATGTGGTTGAGGTAATATTACCTATGCATAATTCAATTGAACACATGCCAAATGTAGCTTCCTATATTGCCATTATGCATGGCCCGATACTACTTGGTGCGAAAACCGGTGTTGAGGATTTAAAAGGTTTGATAGCAGATGATAGCAGGTGGGGACATATACCCAGTGGTCAAAAACTCCCGGTTGATAAGGCACCAATTATAGTTGAAGATAACGTTTCTAAAATAACCGGTGAACTGGTGCCGGTAGAGGGCAAACCCCTTACATTTACTGCTCCCGGATTAAAGATGATAAATCCGATTCCGGTTGTGTTTGAACCATTTTTCAGGATTCATGACTCGAGGTATATGATGTACTGGATGTCGTTGACTAACGCACAGTCTCATTCTTACCTCGATTCATTAGCTGTAGTTGAAAAGAAAATGATGGAGCTTCAGAATCGTACTCTGGATTTTGTTGCACCAGGGGAGCAGCAACCAGAGGTGGACCATGCTATGGAAAAGGTAAATTCGAATTCCGGTAATTCCAATGATAAGTTCTGGAGGGATGCACGTAATGAAGGATATTTTAGTTATAATCTGGCAACAGGTAGCGAATCAAACCTGTGTCTGATTGTCAGTTACTGGGGTGCTGATAGGGGAAACCGTAAATTTGATATCTATATCGACAACGAAAAATTAGTGTCCGAAAACAATACTGGAAAGTGGAACCAAAATCAGATCCAGAATGTTGAATACTCTATTCCGGAGGCAATGACTAAAGATAAAAAGCTGATAAGGGTAAAATTCCAGTCTACCCCGGGAAATACTGCAGGCCCGGTTTATTACATTCGTTTGGCAAGAAAAAAGATCTGAGAGTGTGTCAATTAAGAAGTGGTATTTGAAAGAATTAACTATCCAATACTAATAAAGACAAATGAAAAGCAAATTATTATCAGGACTGTTTATCTTATTGACAATTACCGCGTTATCACAGAAAGTAAGCGTCGTTTCACCAAACAACAAAGTTATTGTTGCTCTTTATAATGTCCAGAATTCCGAAGTAGGGGAATGGTTTTTAAAAGTAAACTATACCAAGAATGATAAAATCGTTGAAGCTGTCCCCCGCATCAGCCTTGGCCTGTCGAGAAGCGATCAGGATTTTGCAAAAGAACTTAAGTTCCTCAAAGCTGGTAAACCTCTGCTAATAACTGAAAAATATTCTGCTCTTCAAGGGAAAAAATCAGGTCGCAGTAATTCGGCAAATGAGGTGGTAGTGTCTTTTGAAAATCCGGGAAAGGCAAAATTGAATTTAATCATACGGGCTTATAACGACGGTGTTGCCTTCAGCTATGAGTTTCCCGATAAAACAGGTTCTTTCATTGTTAAAGATGAATTTACAGCATACGGCATACCTTCGACTGCCAGGAGATGGCTTGAAAAATGGAACACGGCAAATGAAGGCCTTTATAACGCTATGGCTGATGATAATATCCAGCAGGCATGGTCCTATCCTGCTCTTTTCAATTTGGCTGGTGATGAATTGTGGTACCTGGTACATGAAGCAAATGTAACCGCTACTTATTGCGGTTCAAAGCTTAGCAATGCTGTCGATAAATCGAGTTATAAAATTACTTTTCCTGATCCCAAAGACGGGAGGGGACAGGGTGAAGCCCTGCTGACAATTGCCCTTCCATGGAAATCGCCCTGGAGAATAATAATTTTAGGAAGCCTTTCGGATATTATTGAATCTACTCTCACTGAAGATGTTAGTTCTCCTTCAGTTATAAAGAACACTGATTGGATCAAACCAGGAATTGCCTCCTGGAACTACTGGTCGAGTAACCATGGAACGAAAGATTTTAAAATTGTCTGCGAATTTGCTGATCTGGCTGCCACCATGAGCTGGCCCTATACTCTTCTTGACTGGGAATGGGATCAGATGGGTAACGGAGGCAATCTCGATGACGCTGTAAAATATATTCTCTCTAAAGGTGTTAAACCTCTGTTATGGTATAATTCAGGAGGAAAACATACAGGAGTAACCTCAACTCCCCGCGACCGGATGCTAACACACGAAAGTAGGGTAGAAGAATTCACCAAACTGAATAAATTGGGTGTTGTTGGTGTTAAAATCGACTTTTTCGAAAGCGAAAAACAGGATATGATTAAGTACTATCTGGATATTCTCGACGACGCAGCTGCATTCCGGATGATGGTCTACTTCCATGGTTGTATAGTTCCTCGCGGGTGGTCGCGTACATACCCGAATCTGATGTCACTTGAAGGTGTTCGTGGTGCAGAATGGTATAACAATGGACCTGAATTAACTACAACCGCGCCGGAGCACAATACAGTACTTCCATTTACCCGGAATGTTGTTGGGCCAATGGATTACACTCCGGTTGAATTTACAAATTCTCAAAATCCTCATATGACTTCATATGGTCATGAGCTGGCACTTAGCGTTGTATTTGAATCAGGTATTCAGCACTTTGCAGACCGCCCGGATGGATATCTTGGATTGCCTGATGCTGCAAAGATATTCCTCAGGGAAGTACCGACAGCCTGGGATGATATAAAACTGGTAGATGGTTATCCTGGTCGCGATATTATCATTGCACGTCAGAAGGGTGATTCATGGTACCTAGGAGGTCTGAATGCAGAAAGATTTGAAAAGACTAAAGCTCTTACATTTAAGTTTTTACCTGAAGGCGTAAAATTTAAACTTACATTAATCGCTGATGGTAAACACGACAAGGACTTTTCTACGCAATATTTCGTTGTAGATAAAACAAGCACTTTAAATGTAAGGATGCTTCGCCGTGGTGGATTTGCTGCAAAATTGAGTCCTGTACAATAATAGAATCCCTCATAGCATTAGTTAACTAATAGGTAATTAAATCAGAAATGAAAAAAAGTTTGCTCATTATAGTAGGTTTTGTAATTACTTTAAGCCTGACGGGACAGCAATTCCCATTTCAGAATCCTTATCTGAAAACCGAGGAACGGGTAAAAGACCTGGTATCCCGATTAACATTGGAAGAAAAAGTTGCCCTGATGTGCGACCAGTCGGATGCCATCCCTCGTCTCGGGATAAAAAAGTTTAACTGGTGGAGCGAAGCTCTTCATGGACTGGCAAATAATACTGACGTAACTGTCTTCCCTGAACCGGTTGGTATGGCTTCCTCCTTCGATGATGAATTGGTATTTAATATATTTGATGCGGTATCAGACGAAACCCGTGCCAAATATAATGATGCGAAACAGAAGGGACAGGAAAACAAACGTTTCTTAAGTCTTTCCGTATGGACTCCCAATGTTAACATTTTTCGCGATCCGCGCTGGGGGCGTGGGCAGGAAACATATGGCGAAGATCCTTACCTGACATCTCGTATGGGGGTTTCTGTGGTTAAAGGATTACAGGGTCCTGCCGACTCAAAGTACAGAAAACTTCTGGCCTGTGCCAAACATTATGCAGTTCATTCTGGTCCTGAATCTACACGTCATAGCCTTAACTTGAATAATGTCAGTCCGCGCGAACTTTGGGAAACATATCTACCTGCTTTTAAATCGTTGGTTCAGGATGCAGATGTACGTGAGGTAATGTGTGCCTATCAGAGTCTGGATGATGAGCCATGCTGTGGTAATACCCGGTTACTCCAGAAAATTTTACGTGATGAATGGGGTTTTAAATACCTGGTCGTTTCAGATTGCGATGCAATTGCCGATTTTTATAATGGGCATAATGTTTCATCCGATCCTACGCATGCTTCTGCAAAAGCTGTTTTGGCAGGAACCGATGTTGAATGCGCATGGCAGTCGTATGCTTTTAAAGATTTGCCCGATGCCATTGAAAAAGGTTTGACTTCTGAAGTGGAAATTAACAATCATCTCATGAGGGTGTTAACAGGGCGTTTCGACCTTGGTGAAATGGACGAAGATGCATTGGTCCCATGGACAAAAATCCCTGCTTCTGTAATAAATAATGAGGAGCATAGAAAGCTTGCCCTTGATATGGCGCGTGAATCTCTGACGCTTCTTCAGAATAATAACAATATTCTTCCTCTGAAGAAGTCAGTCAAAAAAATAGCAGTGATCGGACCAAATGCCAATGACGCAGCAATGCTTTGGGGTAATTATAACGGAACTCCGGTAAGGACAATCACAATCCTTGATGGAATTAAATCAAAACTATCCGCCGACAAAATTCTGTACGATAAAGGATGTGAACTGGTTGATAATAATGACATTGAAAGCTATATTCCAAATTGTTCATTTGGGGGCACAAAAGGCTTTAAAGCTACCTACTGGAATAATCAGGATTTTAAAGGAAGTGCAGTACTTACACAATTTTTGGCAACTCCCATTCTTCAATCTGTTTCAGGGAAGAATACATTTGCTAGCGGAGTTGATCAAAATAAGTTTTCTGTTAAATATGAAACTGTTTTTGAACCGATAAAGGATGAAACTATTGTCCTGAGATATGGTGGCACCGGATTATTTGAGCTGAAAATAAATGGAGAATCAATTAAAAAATATAGTAACTGGAGAACTGTGATTGCTAAAACTCCTTTCAGGGTTGAAAAGGGTAAAAAGTATAATATTGAGATCAGTCTTACTCAACAGAATGATTGGTTGGCAAATATCGATTTCAATTTTGGCAAAGAAAAAGATGTTGATTATAGTAACCTCATTAAGAAACTTCAGGGAATTGATCTGGTTATCTTTGCCGGAGGTCTTTCAACCCAGGTAGAAGGTGAAGAAATGCCTGTGGAACTGCCTGGTTTCAAGGGTGGTGACCGTACCGATATAGAACTTCCTGCTATTCAGCGCAATTGTTTACAGGCTTTGAAACAGGCCGGAAAGAAAATAGTTTTCATAAACTGTTCCGGTTCTGCTGTTGGACTGGTGCCGGAAACTCAAAGTTGCGATGCGATCCTTCAAGCCTGGTATGCAGGTGAATCAGGTGGTCAGGCGATAGCTGATGTGCTTTTTGGCGATTTTAATCCTTCCGGAAAATTACCTATTACCTTCTATAAGAACTTACAGCAATTACCCGGTTTTGAGGATTATTCAATGAAAGGCCGGACTTATCGTTACATGTCCGATCCTCTCTTTCCGTTTGGATTTGGATTGAGCTACACAACTTTTTCAATAGGACAAGCCCATATCTTTAGTAATGAAATCAATAATGGGGGTGGAGTTGAACTTACAATTCCGATAGATAACACAGGCAAAAGAGACGGAACAGAAATAATCCAGGTTTACATTCATAAAGTTAATGACTCGGATGGCCCGCTTAAGACATTAAAAGGTTTTAAAAGGGTTAAATTAGCCGCCGGTAAATCAAGTGATGTCAACATTAGTCTGCAAAAAGCCGCATTCGAGTTTTACAACAAGACAAACGGAAAAATGGATGTTACCCCAGGTTCTTATGAAGTCTGGTATGGAAACAGCTCCAATACTAAGGATTTAAAAACACTGCTTGTTACTGTTCAATAAATAATTTAACCGACACATTAAGATGAAAAAATATTTTTTTACTGGTCTGTTTCTTCTTGCATTTTTATCTTTTAACAGATTATACTCGCAACTGCCCTCAAGCTCAGGTTCAGGGGCTCCAATTCCGCCGGAAATAGAAAATCCTGAACTCCTAGGAATAAACAAAGAACCTTATCATGCAACCCTAATGCCTTATGCAAATCTACAGGAAGCTTTAATTGCAAAAAGGCATTCATCTTCACTTTGTCTAAGCCTCAATGGAGCATGGAAATTCAACTGGGTTCCCAGTCCGGAAAAACGCCCTGTCGATTTTTACAAACCAGATTTTGATGTGTCAGCATGGAAAGAGATTCCTGTACCTTCAAATTGGGAAGTTCAAGGTTATGGAACACCTTTCTACCGGAATCTGGGTTATACCATAAAAAAAGATTTTCCGCATGTAATGAGCGAACCGGATAGTAAATATACCTCTTTCACAGAACGGAACCCCGTGGGTAGTTACAGAAGGGAGTTTAACGTTCCTGCTGAATGGTCAGGTCGCCGTAATTTTATTACTTTCGATGGTGTAGACTGTGCTTTCTTTTTATGGGTAAACGGCGAAAAAGTCGGATTCAGTGTGAACAGTCGCAATGCTGCCGATTTCGACCTTACCAAATACCTGAAGCCGGGTAAGAATATGATAGCAGTTGAGGTGTATCAATACAGTTCAGGTACATGGCTGGAAGATCAGGATATGTGGCGATTACACGGCATATTCCGTAATGTAACTCTCTGGAGCGCTCCGCAGGTGCATATTCGCGACTTTTTTGTAAAAACTGACCTTGACAAGGATTACAAAGACGCCATTGTGGAAGTATCTGCAAAAATTCGCAACTACAGTGATAAGGTTGCTAAAGCTCAGACTCTTACTGTCACACTTTACGATAAAGATGGAAAGGAAATCGCAAAAGGAAATGCTACAGGTTCAGCAATCAAGGCACTACAGGAAGAAATATTAATTGTAAAGTTCCAGGTATCCAATCCGCTGAAATGGACTGCTGAAACACCAAATCTGTATACAGTTGTATTGACCAATTCTGAAGGTGAAATACTCTCCTCCAGGGTAGGTTTCCGGAAAATTGAAATCAATGGCCGGATTTTTACAGTTAACGGCGTTCCTATTAAATTAAAAGGTGTAAACCGTCATGAAAACTGGTCGGATGTTGGTCATGCAATAACTGAAGCACAGATGATAAGGGATCTGGAAGTCATAAAACAGGGAAACTGCAACCACGTACGTACCAGCCATTATTCCGACGATCCACGCTGGTATGAATTATGCGATGAGTATGGACTCTGGCTGGTTGCCGAAGCAAATTGCGAATCTCATGGGTACGACAGGCGCTTCGATGAGGAACCTACCATGAAAGCCGCCATCATTAGCCGAAATGTGGCTAATGTCGAAAACTTCAAAAACCATCCATCGATCATCATCTGGTCGCTAGGGAATGAGTGTGGGGGAGTGGGGTCCAATTTTGTGGCAGCCCTCGACACTGTCAAAGCTATCGACCCAACCCGATTTGTTCATTACGAGCGCTTTGGGATTGGAAAAAGAAATCCGGCTGATCTGGATGGCAAAATGTACGGAACAGCTGAAGAGGATGCCAACATTGCAAAAAATGCAGAACTGACCAAACCTTTTTATATCTGTGAGTTCGTACATGCCATGTTCAACTCAATGGGTTCGCTTGATGATTATTCAAAACTGTTCGACAATACCCCTGAAATACTGGGTGGTGCAATTTGGGAATACCAGGATCAGGCTCTGTGGAACAAACGCGATCCTAATCATCCGATCTTAGCCTACGGAGGAGGATTTGGTGAGTTCCCAAACGATCACTATTTTATTCACAAGGGAGTAGTTTCTTATGACCGTTCAACAGAAGGGAGTCAGGTTAAACCACATTATCCTGAAATGAAGAAAGCATTCCAGTGGATTGATACTGATTTATCTGACCCTGTTTCAGGTTCGATCACAATCAGGAATAAGTTTCAGTTTATTTCTTTAAGCGGTTTTGAGGGATCATGGAGCTTAACGGAAAATGGAATTGAGATATCCAAAGGAGTTTTTAACATGATGAGGCCTGTCAATCCAAGAAGTACAGGCAGAGCATCAATACCTTATAAAATTGAACAGCCAAAAGCAGGAGCGGAATATTTTCTGCGTGTTTCATACAAACAAAAGGAAAAAACACTTTGGGCTGAGAAAGGTTTTGAAGTAGCTTCCGCTCAGTTTAAACTCCCGGTTAACACTCCACCTGCTTTTGAAGTAGCAACCAAACAACCGGTTAAAATGACTCAGGATGCACAGACTGTTACTATTTCAGGAAACAAGTTCACTGTAAGTTTCGACAAGAAAACAGGTTTTATAAGCAGGTTGATTAATAATGGAACTAACCTTATAACAGCCGATGGCGCTCCAAAATTGCACCTGTGGAGGGCTTCTCACCGAAACGACGATGACTGGGCTTACAGGCAATGGGAAAAGTATGGTGTAAACATCCTTCAGTATACTTTGGTAGATTTTAAAGTTGAAGTTATTGACAACTTCTCAGTGAAAGTGGTATCAACTACCAAAGCCGATGGGAAAGAGGGCTTTGGTGTATATCATACTGCAACTTACATGGTGAATGGAGATGGCTCAATTAAGGTAGATAATAAGGTTCAATTTGTTGGCCTCCCGATAAATCTGGCCCGAATAGGTGTAAGGATGTTGCTTGATAAAAAATTAGACCATATGACTTATTTTGGCCGTGGTCCGTATGAAAATTACTCCGATCGCAAAAGTGCTGAAGATGTAGGTTTATTTGAATTGGGTGTAAATGAACAATACCAGTACGAAAAACCCATGGAACGGGGAAATCATGAAGAGGTTAGATGGGCAAAACTTAGCGGAAGCAATATGCCTTCGCTCCAGATAAATTCCGATGAAAAACTGATGCAGGTATCTGCCCTGCCTCATACAGATGAACAAATGTACCCTGTTGAATATAAAATTGATTTACCGGCAAGCACAGCAACTGTTTTGTGTGTTTCTACCAAAACCCTTGGTGTTGGCTCTAACAGTTGTGGTCCACAACCACTGGAGAAATACAGGGTGCTGGCAGAAACTACTTCATTTACTTATACTATTAAATTACAGTAAATAAAGTTGTTTGACAAGAATCGATGACAGTATAGTAATTTGCATAACCAAAATTATAGTAAACAATAATTTCAAATAAAAGGCATTAATGAAAAACACAAGATGCATTAGAAAAGCTGCCATTAGTGGCCTGATTTCAATTTTCAGCCTGATCGGGTTTGGACGGTTATCGGCCCAAACCGTTTGGCTCGACCAGTTAGACCTCAGTGGTGCTACTCAGGGGTATGGTACTCCAATGAAAAACAGATCTCTTGATAATAAAGTGCTTACAATCGCAGGCAAGACTTTTGAACGCGGTTTTGGAAGCCATGCTGAAAGTTCCATAACCATCCTGCTTAATGGAAAAGCGACCAGATTCATAGCCAGGACAGGTATTGATGATGAGGTAAAAGGCCAGCAGCCTGCTGCTGAGTTTATTGTTATTGGCGATGGTAAAAAATTGTGGTCAAGTGGGATTATGCGTTTAGGCGATACAGCCAGATCCTGTTCTGTGAATCTTGTTGGAATACAGAAACTTGAATTGTTTGTGAACGATGGAGGCAACGGTAATTTTTATGACCATGTTGACTGGGTTGATGCAAGATTTGAGACCAATGGTGTGAATACATTTGCTATTTTCAATCCGGTGTCAGTCGAACCCTATATACTTACCCCTGCACCTCCTGTAGAACCAAGAATAACCGGCGCCAAAGTTTTTGGGGTACGTCCGGGCTCACCTTTTCAATTCCTGGCAACAGCTACCGGCGACCGGCCTATGACTTTTGCTGCTTCCGGATTGCCTGCAGGATTAACGATTAACACTCAAACAGGTCTCATTACCGGCAAGCTCACAACTGCAGGAACTTATATTGTTACCCTTGAAGCTAAAAATGCAAAAGGCAAATCCCAAAGGAAACTACGTGTTGAATGTGGCGACAGGATTGCCCTCACCCCGGCAATGGGATGGAATAGTTGGAACTGTTTTGCTCAAGAGGTTTCTGCTGATAAAGTGAAAAGAGCGGCAAATGCCATGGTGAAAAGCGGGCTTATTAACCATGGCTGGACTTTCATCAATGTCGACGATTTCTGGCAGAACCACCGCGATTCAAAAGACCAGTCACTGCGTGGCAAGTTTCGAGATGAGAAAGGAAATATTATTCCTAACTCGCGGTTTGTTGATATGAAAGGACTTGCAGATTATGTGCATAGCCTTGGGTTAAAAATAGGTCTTTATTCCAGTCCGGGTCCATGGACATGTGGCGGTTGTGCCGGAAGCTACAGCTATGAAAAACAGGATGCTGAAACTTATGCAAAATGGGGTTTCGATTATCTGAAATATGATTGGTGCAGTTATGGTAACGTAATAAATGGCTTACCCGAAAACGATCCTTATAAAGTGTCTTCACTGTCGTACAAGGGTGGGGATGTCCTCCCTACAGCAATAGCACCGTTTAAAGTTATGGGTGATTTTCTTCGCCAGCAGCCCCGCGATATCGTATATAGCGTGTGTCAGTACGGTATGTCGGATGTGTGGAAGTGGGGTGGTTCTGTTGGTGGCAATAGCTGGCGCACCACAAATGATATTACCGACACATGGTCAAGCCTTAAAAGCATAGCTCTGGATCAGGATAAATCTTCAGCCTATGCCAAGCCTGGCAACTGGAACGACCCTGATATGCTCGTAGTAGGTACAGTAGGCTGGGGTAACCCACACAAAAGCAAACTTAAGCCAGACGAACAGTACCTCCACATTAGTCTATGGAGTCTGTTCTCTTCACCGCTTCTGATTGGTTGCGATATGGAGAAATTTGATGACTTCACACTGAACTTACTTACAAATGATGAAGTTATTGAAATTAATCAGGATCCTCTTGGCAAGGAAGCTACCTGTGTTCAGACAATTGGCGATTTGCGCATCTATATGAAAGAACTTGAAGATGGTAACCGGGCTTTTGGATTCTGCAACTTCGGGCTCGACGTAATTGATCTGTCATATAAAGATTTTGATAAAATTAGCCTTAACGGGCGCTTTATTGTACGCGATCTCTGGCGTCAAAAGGATATAACCAATATCGATACTAAAACTAGTCAGCTTGCCCTTAAAGTACCTGCCCACGGCGTACTTCTTTATAAATTCACTTCTGCGAAATAGGTACGGGAATGTATAGTCAAATTGTTAATAGTCAAACCAATATAATCAAAATTTCAGGAATTATGAAACGTCTTTACATCATGCTTTTAACAGTTTTTATGGTAGGTTTGAGCGCAACGGCTCAATCTTATCAAAAAACCGAACTTGGAGTTAAATCAGTAATTAGCTCAGTTGGAGTTGAGATTCAATTCTACAGCCCAAAAATTGTCAGGATACTGAAATGGCCAGATGGCAAAACATTTAAGAAAGAAAGTCTTTCTGTAATTATGACGCCACAGAAAACATCTTTCGGAGTAAAACAATCAGGCGACCTTCTGACATTGAAAAGTGAGAACCTTGAAGTAGTACTGAATCTGAAAACAGGTAAGATTTCTTATTCAACGACAAAGGGTGAGACTCTTTTAGGTGAGAAAGAAAAGGGTGTCCTTTTCACAGATTTCAACGATGCAGGGACAAAGACTTATACTGTATCTCAGTCATTTCTTCTTGATAAAGATGAATCCATTTATGGTTTAGGTGAGCAACAGCAGGGAAAAATGGTTCAGCGCAACATAAAACTTAATATGATTCAGGGTAACACAGATGATTATGTGCCGTTTTTTGTTTCTGTAAAAGGTTATGGTCTGTATTGGGATAATTATTCACCTACTCTTTTTGTTGACACTCCTGATGAGACCTCATTCAAGTCGGATGTTGGCGATTGTATGGATTATTATTTTATGTATGGTGCTAATGCTGATGGTGTTATTGCCAATATGCGTGATTTGACTGGTCAGGTGCCGATGTTTCCATTATGGACATTTGGTTATTTTCAAAGCAAAGAGCGTTATAAAACTCAGGATGAAGTTGTCGGTATTGTGAAAAAATACCGCGACCTCGGAGTCCCATTTGACGGCATCATTCAGGATTGGCAGTACTGGGGAAATAATTACCTGTGGAACGCAATGGAATTCCTTAATGTTGAATATCCCAATCCAAAGAAAATGATTGACGATGTACATAACCTTAATGCTCACATGCTGATTTCTATATGGAATTCATTTGGTCCTATGACTAAACAATATAAGGAACTTGATAAAATAGGGGCGCTGATGAATTTTCAGACATGGCCTCAGTCAGGTTCCGAAAAATGGCCTCCTAACAGGGAGTACCCTTCAGGTGTAAAAGTCTACGATCCTTTTAATCCAGAGGCCCGCGATATCTACTGGAAATATCTGAATAAAGGTATCTTCTCGCTCGGGATGGACGGTTGGTGGATGGATTCATCGGAACCCGACCATCTGGATTTCGATCCTTCCGATCTCGATAACAAAACATATCTTGGTTCGTTCCGTAAGGTACGTAATGCGTTTCCTTTAATGACTGTTGGTGGATTATATGACCATCAGAGAGCCACAAGTTCCGACAAACGCGTGTTTATTCTCACCAGGTCAGGATTTGCAGGACAGCAGCGCTATGGAGCTAATGTATGGTCGGGAGATGTTACGGCATCATGGGATGCATTGAAAAATCAGATCAGCGCCGGATTAAACTTTTCACTAAGCGATATACCTTACTGGAATAGCGATATTGGTGGATTTTTCCTTAGCAGATTCAGAAAGAAACTCGACGATGCCGGCTACCGTGAACTTTATGCCCGCTGGATTCAATTTGGCACATTCTGCCCTATGATGCGCTCGCATGGCGCTGATGCCCCCCGTGAAATCTGGCAGTTCGGTAAAAAAGGTGACAAGGTTTATGACGCAATTGAAAAATATATAAACCTGAGGTATCGTCTTTTACCTTATATCTATTCTGCTTCCTGGGATGTTACGGCTAATCAGTCGAGCATGATGCGTGCCCTTATGATGGATTTTCCAAAAGACAAACCGGCTTTGGATATTAACGATCAGTATATGTTTGGAAAATCAATTCTGGTCTGCCCGGTAACTACACCAATGTATTCGAAGGACACAAATGAGGATTTTGGTCCTGTTAAATCAAAAGAACTGTACTTACCGAAAGGTGCTGACTGGTATGATTTCTGGACAGGTAACAAATTAACGGGTGGACAAACTATCAAAAAAGAAACTCCACTGGATATTATACCATTATATATAAAGTCAGGTTCAATTCTTCCAATCGGTCCTAAAGTGCAATATGCATTGGAGAAGAAATGGGACAATCTTGAAATTCGTGTTTATGAAGGTGCGAATGGCCAGTACACTTTATATGAAGATGAAAACGACAACTATAATTACGAAAAGGGAGTATTTTCCACTATAACTTTTTCCTGGGATGATGCTAAAAAAGCACTGACTATCAACGACAGAAAAGGAACATTCCCCGGAATGCTGGCAGAGCGTAAATTCAATATTGTTAAGGTCACAGCTGGTAATGGTACAGGAATGGATGAGGTTGTAAAGTACAATCAGGTTGTAGATTATAAGGGAGTTAAAGTTGTAGTTAAACTATAGTCAGGCAGGGAGAGGTGTTGAAAAAGGCATTTTTAACGCAGAGTGCGCGGAGAAAATGCAGAGGACCGCAGAGTTAAAATATTGAATTTTAAAGCTTTGCGCACTTTGCGTATTTTCTTTGCGTTCTTTGCGGTTAACTCATAAAAAGAAAAATATGCTCAAAATTACGAAGTCCCTGTTTATTTTACTTGTATTGTTTACAACCTCTGTTATGAACATGAAAGCTCAGGAAATCATTCAAAGAAAACAGCTTTTTGATTATAGCTGGAAATTCTTTTTGGGCGACAACCCTTCCACAAATACTGTTGGCTTTGACGATACCGGTTGGCGTAACCTCGATTTGCCTCACGATTGGAGTATTGAAGGAGTATTTGATACGAATAATCCGATGGGCAACGACGGAGGATACCTCCCTGCCGGTATTGGCTGGTACAGAAAAACATTCACTGTGCCGGCTGCCTGGAAGGATAAACTCATTTCAATATATTTTGAAGGTGTTTATATGAATTCAGAAGTCTTCATAAATGGAAAATCACTTGGGGTTTATCCTTATGGTTATTCGACTTTTAGTTACAACATTACTCCATATCTGAAACTGAATGGAGAGAACCTCTTGTCTGTCAAAGTTGACAACTCAAAGCAAAAAAATTCCCGCTGGTACAGTGGTTCAGGTATTTACAGGCATGTGTGGATGATCGTTACCGATCCCGTCCATGTATCTCAATGGGGTGTTATCATTACAACCCCCGATGTTTCAGCTGAAAAAGCAACAATTCAGATTAAAACAAACGTAAAGAATGAAACCGGTTCGCAGCAAAGCATCGTTCTTAAAACCCGTCTGCTTGGCAAAAATGCCACTCTGGCAGGAGACAATCAGATTAAAGTAGTACTTCCTGCAAATAGCGAAAAGGAAATTGAGCAGTCCATTTCTGTGCTAAAACCATTGTTATGGACCCCCGAAACACCTGATCTTTATCAGGCGGATGTAACAATATTGAAGGATAACAAGGTAATCGACAAAACCCAAAACACATTTGGGATACGATCGATAAAATTCACAACAGAAAATGGTTTTCAGCTTAACGGTAAAACCGTAAAGCTTAATGGTGGATGCGTCCACCACGATAATGGTTGCCTGGGTGCTGCTGCTTTTAACCGTGCTGAAGAACGACGGGTTGAGCTTCTTAAATTGGCCGGATTTAACGCAATCCGTACATCACATAACCCACCGTCAGAAGCATTTCTTGATGCATGCGACAGATTGGGGATGATGGTAGTTGATGAAGCCTTCGATGGCTGGAAAGAAAGTAAGACTCCCTATGATTATTCAATATATTTTAATGAATGGTGGCAACGCGATATTGAAGCAATGGTTAAGCGCGACCGCAACCATCCTTCAATTGTCATTTGGAGTATAGGCAACGAAATAATTGAGAGAAAAAAACCTGAAGCTGTTGAAACCGCAAAAATGCTTGCAAATTGTATTCGTAAGAATGATCCGACCCGACCTGTGACTTCAGCAATGACAACCTGGGACAGGGAGTGGGAAATGTTCGATGCCTTATTTGCTGCTCACGACATTGGCGGATACAATTATCAGTTAAACAGAGCTGCGGCCGACCACAAAAGAGTCCCTTCGAGAATTATTGTTCAAACAGAATCCTATCCCAGAGATGCATTCGCAAACTGGAAGATGATCCAAAACAATAATTACATAATCGGCGATTTTGTCTGGACTGCACTGGATTATCTCGGAGAATCGGGTATTGGTCGCTGGTACTATCCGGGTGATATACCCGGTGAGCATTATCAGGGTAAGATATTTCCGTGGCATGCTGCTTACTGTGGCGATATTGACCTGATCGGATGGAGGAAGCCTATATCGCACTACAGGAGCATGTTGTATAATGAAAATGAAAAACTCTATATGGCTGTTCGGGAACCAAATCCAGATTCAGGAAAAATAAAAACAACGGGATGGGCTGTCTGGCCAACATGGGAAAGCTGGACCTGGCCGGGTTATGAAGGAAAAATTATTCAGGTAGAGGTTTATTCCAAATATCCTGCCGTCAGACTATACCTTAATAATAAACTAATCGGAGAGCAGGCTACAAAAATAGACCAACAGTTTAAAGCTGTATTTGACGTTCCCTACACTTCCGGTATCTTATCTGCTGTTGGTGTTACTGAGAATAAGGAATCAGAAAAAGTATTGCTCGAAACATCAGGTAAGGTTGAAAAAATAAAGCTGATACCCGACCGAAAAAAGATTTCAGCCGACGGGCAGGACTTATCTTTTGTTACAATTGAAGTGACCGATAAGGATGGAAAGCTTCAGCCGAATGCTAAAAATCAGCTGGAGTTCAGCGTAACCGGACCCGGAGTAATTGCCGGTGTCGATAATGCAGATATCAAAGACCTTGATCCGTATTATGCTACTTCACGCAAAGCCTGGCACGGGCGTGCATTAGTTGTTGTCAGAAGTGCAAAAAACGCCGGTGTTATTAAGCTTACTGTTCGATCGGAAGGATTGCCGGATGCTATTGCCACAATCGATACAGAAAAGGGAATTAAATAATTCACTATTAAATACGCCTGATTAAGAAAGTGCCTTACAAGAAATTTCATGGATTTAAATCCAGTAATAGTTTATAATTTAAAATTAAAATAATGAGACGAGTTTTCTTTTTAATGATCATCCTGGTTCCTTTCATATGTGAGGGTCAGGCTGTCAAGAGCTTCAGACAGTCTTCCGACAGAATTGATATCACGCTAACTGATGGAACCTTAAGCATTTACCCCATAACAGAGAATGCTCTGCGTATAAAATTTTTTAAAGGGACTGAAATTAAAGTTCCTGAATTGATTTTTACATCGAAGGTTCCTCTTCCACAATTTAAAGTGTCGGATTCTCCTTCAAAGCTTGTGGTATCAGCAAAAAATATTTCCGCACAGGTGGATAAACAAACGGGAGCATTGTCATTTGCAGATAATTCAGGCAAAATTTTTCTGAATGAAAAAGCAAAATCAAGAATATTAACCCCGGATTCTGTTATGGGCCAGCCTTGTTTTGTGGCTGAACAGGCTTTTAACTCGCCTGCCGATGAATTTATCTTTGGACTTGGACAATTTCAGGATGGAAATTACAATCTGAGAGGTATCACCCGTCGTTTGACTCAGGTTAATTCACAGATTTCTCTTCCTTTTATATATTCAAGCAAAGGCTATGGATTACTATGGCATCAGTACGGTCTCACTGATTTTAATCCTGCAGATAATTATATTACTCTCGAAAAACAAGAGCCACCAACCAGTGGTAACAATCCTACAGCTGATGTTACTACTACATCCGGGACCAGGAGAGCAGGTCAGGGCTTGTCGACTTACACCGGCCACTTTAAGGTTCCGGAGAATAGAATATATTCCATCTTCCTTGATCTGGGAGATATGGGAAACCGTCAGAGTGTTGTTATTGACGGGAAACCATGCATTGATCAGACTAATCAGTGGCTTCCTCCAACTGCCGGGACACTGGTAACCTTAACAGCCGGGGAACATCAGATACAGGTACAATGCAAATCAAGTAACGAACCTAAAGTATCGTGGAAAATTAAAGACGATTTAACCACATTTCGTTCTCCTAATGCTTTATTGCTCGATTATGTTGTGTTCTACGGCCCTTCAGCTGATAGTGTAATATCCTCATACAGAAGTCTTTCCGGTGATGTTCCAATGTTCCCGCTCTGGGCATATGGATTCTGGCAATGCCGAGAACGGTATACGTCAGGTACAAACCTGGTAGAAACGGTAAAAGAGTTCCGTAAAAGGAATATCCCGATGGATGTAATTGTTCAGGATTGGCAATACTGGGGCAAATATGGCTGGGGGGTGCCGAAATTTGATGAGACTAACTATCCTAATCCGGCAGGTTTTATCAAAGAATTGCACGAACTGAATGCACATTTCAGCGTCTCGGTCTGGGAGAACCTCGATAAGAAGTCCGACATCGGCAAAGATTATGTTGCCAAAAACTTATTTGTCCCAAACAGTGTATGGGTAGATGTTTTTAATCCTCTTGCCAGAGAGACTCACTGGAACGCTCTGAACCAGAATCTTTTTGCCTTTGGCGTAGACTCGTGGTGGATGGATGCTACTGAACCTGAAAACGATGGTTTAAAAGGAAAAGAGACCTTCCTTGGATTAGGCGATTTCTATCGTCTTGTTTATCCGTTATTTGTAAGTCAGGCAGTATACGAAGGTCAAAGGAAAGCTTCACCTGACAAGAGGGTCACTATTCTTACAAGATCGGCTTTTCTCGGCCAGCAAAAATATGGAATCATTAACTGGTCAGGCGATATAGGTGGAACCTGGGATACCTATAAACGACAGATCGTGGCTGGCCTGAACTATAACATTACCGGATTACCCTACTGGACAACAGATATCGGTGGATTCTTTCGTCCCGGTAGAACTCAGTATACCGATGCAAAATATCAGGAACTGTTAACACGCTGGTATCAGTGGGGAACCTTTAATCCCATTTTCAGAATTCATGGTTACCAGTCTGAGACCGAGCCCTGGAAGTTCGGACAGCAGGTTGAAGATAACATGAGGAAAATGCTTGATCTTCGCTACCGTCTGATGCCTTACATCTATTCTGAGGCATGGCAGATTACACATAACAGATCGACTCTGATGCGTCCGCTGACAATGGACTTCAACAGCGATACTACTGCGTTGAAACAATCTTTTGAATATATGTTTGGGAAAGCCTTTCTGGTAGCTCCAGTTACTGAGCCAGATGTTAAGGAATGGAATCTTTACCTGCCAGCACAGACAACCTGGTATGATTTCTGGACCGGGAAAAAATTTAGTGGAGGACAGTCAGTAAAAACTGCTGCCCCTTTAGATAAGATTCCCCTGTTTGTCAGAGCTGGTTCTATAATCCCAATGGGCAAGCTAATCCAATATACCGGACAAAAACTTCTCGACACTCTTGAGGTAAGAGTATATAAAGGCGCCGATGGCAAGTTTGAATTATATGAGGATGAGGGAGACAATTACAACTACGAAAAAGGGAATTATACTGTTATACCTTTTAATTGGAATGAAAAGAATCAGACCTTAACTATTGGTGCAAAACAGGGAAATTATCCCGGAAGCCTTTCAAAAAGAATCTTTAATGTAATTTTTGTAAATGAAACTGCAGGATTTGATATTAAACCTGGTGAGGCTCAGAAGAAAGTGGTTTATATGGGAAAGGAAATAAAAATAAAGTAGCTCATACTACATAAAACAATGTCATTTATTATTTTAAACTTTAGTGCCTAATTTTCTAACCCCAAAATTTTTAATATGATGAAAACAAAATTCACCAGAATCTTTTTTTTATTTTTTGCCTGTTTTGCTGTTATGGCTTTTGTGCCGGCAAGTGAGAATGTAAAAAAACCAATTTACCTCGATACAGCTTATTCTTTCAAAGAGAGAGCCGCTGACCTTGTTTCAAGGATGACTCCCGAAGAAAAGCAAAGCCAGCTGGGAAATACAATGCCCCCTATTCCACGGTTGGGAATTAATAAATATGATGTCTGGGGCGAAGCTCTGCACGGTATTATGGGAAGAAATAACAACAGTGGTATGACCGCTACCTCATTTCCAAACAGCGTGGCAGTTGGTTCAACATGGGACCCTGCACTCATTAAGCGTGAGACATCAGTAATCGCTGATGAAGCCAGGGGTTTCAACCACGATCTTTTATTTACCCTTACATACTGGTCTCCTGTTGTTGAACCCGCCAGAGATCCAAGATGGGGAAGAACAGCAGAATCATTTGGAGAAGATCCCTTTCTGGTTTCTCAGATTGGTGGCGGTTTTGTTCAGGGATTAATGGGCGCCGATCCAACTTACCTGAAGGCAGTACCTTGCGGAAAACACTACTTCGCAAATAATTCAGAGTTTAGTCGTCATACAGGAAGTGCTGATATGGATGCAAGAGACATGCGTGAGTTTTATCTTCTTCCATATAAAAATCTTATTGAAAAAGATAAGCTTCCGGCAATTATGACAGCTTACAGTTCAGTAAACGGTGTTCCTATGTCGGCAAGCAAATTCCTTGTTGATACAATTGCAAAGAAAACCTACGGTCTCGATGGTTATGTTACAGGTGACTGTGATGCTATATCTGATATTCTTTCAGGTCATCATTATGCAAAAAACAATGCAGAGGCAACAGCTATGGGTCTTAAAGGTGGAGTTGACACGGATTGTGGCAGCGTCTTCCAGAACAACGCCCTTGATGCCTTAAAACAAGGACTGATCACCGAAGCTGATATGGATAAGGCTCTTGTTAATATTTACGCAATAAGGATGCGACTTGGTGAATTTGATCCTCAAAATATAGTTACTTATGCAGGTATACTGCCAAGCATTATCAACGATCCTTCACATAATGACCTTGCTGTTGAAGTTGCAACTAAATCTCCCGTACTTCTGAAGAATAATGTACTTTCGAAAACGGGGAACAAAGCGTTGCCACTCAATGCATCCGGTATTAAAAAAATAGCTGTTTTGGGTCCACAGGCTGATAAAGTTGAGTTAGGGGACTATTCAGGAGAAGCCGAACCTAAGTATAAAATTACTCCTCTGGCTGGTATTAAGAATTATATATCACAGAACAAACTAAATACTGAAGTAGTTTCTAAAGTAGGTGGTAGTACCGCAAGAAGAACAGATTTCTTTAACATGATAAGTTTTTCAACTGTTGCTAAAGGTGGTGCAGTTAAGGAATATGATGCAACAAAATTTGATGCATCTGCTGTGGGTTTGGTTACAATGGTAACGGGTTACAGAAACGGACAGAATGCTGTAAAAGGCATCAAAGATGGTGACTGGACCTTGTATAATAATGTAGATATCACCAATGTTGATTCAATAAGATTTAGTATGACTGTTTCCGGCGATGGTGGATTGCTCGAAGTTAGGGTTGGTTCTGTTACAGGTAATATCCTTGCATCACAAAAAGTTGCCGGTAATCCTCAAACTGGTGGATTTGGTGGTTTTGGCAGAGGTGCCAGAGTTGTCCCGGTTAAGATAAATACCCTCGGTATCGCCGGACCACAAACTCTTGTTCTGGTTTATCATGAATCGGAAGTACCAGGCACAGATAAAGAAACTCTTGATATTGCGGCTTCTGCAGATGTAGCCCTCATCTTTGTCGGAACAGACCAAACTACAGGAAGAGAAGAATCCGACAGGTACACTATTGGATTACCGGGAAACCAGTACGACCTTATTAAGTCTGTTGCAGCTGTTAATCCAAATACTATTGTCGTAATTCAGGGAATGGGAATAGTTGAAGTTGAACAATTTAAAAACAACCCGAATGTTGCTGGTATAATATGGACTGGTTACAATGGTCAGGCTCAGGGAACAGCAATGGCAAAGATCCTGTTCGGAGAAGTTAATCCTGGTGGGAAAACGGCTCTTACCTGGTATAAATCGCTTAATGATCTTCCTGCATTTAATGATTATTCCTTGAGAGGTGGTGCCGGAAAGAACGGAAGAACTTACTGGTATTTCAACAAAGATGTTTCTTATGAATTCGGATACGGACTATCCTATACTTCTTTCGCATTCAGCAATTTTGCTATTAATAAAAATAGTATAACACCAAATGATAAAATTACTGTTAATGTAGATGTACAAAATACAGGGAACGTTGACGGAGACGAGGTTGTACAGATCTATTTAAAAACTCCCGACAGTCCTGCATCTCTTGAGAGACCAATAAAGAGATTGAAAGGATTTAAAAGAGTTACCATTCCTCAGGGCCAGACAAAAACAGTATCAATCGATATTGATTGTGCAGACTTATGGTTCTGGGATTCAAAAAATGAACGTATCATGTTCGATCAGGGCAGGTATGTGTTTGAAATTGGCGCTTCTTCAAAAGACATAAAGGGGCAGGTAGAAGCTAAAATGAGTGGTTCTTACACACCAGCATTAAAAACTGTTGTTGCAGAATGCGGCAAGGTTGTATTGAAAACTGGCAATACGGTTCAGACTAGCGTATCAGCAGCAATGTCAGACGATAGTTTCTTTAATATCAAAGATGCGAAGGTTAGCTACAAAAGTAATAACCCGGCCGTAGTAAGTGTTGATGAAAAAGGCATTGTAACAGCAAAAGGAGTTGGTGCTGCAACCATATTTGCATATGTAACCGTGAATGGCAAAACCGTTTCCGGAAGTTATCCTCTTAAGGTTATGCCAGACATTAACCCTTCAGCAATTATTGTTAGTGGTAAGAATATTACAGGTTTCAGTCCTGCCGTTAAAGCATACAGCTATCTTCTGGCAAATACTGCAACCGTCCCTTCTGTAAGCGCCACGGCTGCCGCTGCAAATGTATCTGTGGATGTTATTCAGGCAATAAGTGTACCTGGTACTGCAACAGTAGTTCTAACAGACAATATCACAGTTGAAAAGAATACTTATCTGGTAAATTTTGGCATCAAGTCTGTGAGCGATGAATTCAATAATGCTACCCTTGGAAGCCAGTGGAAATGGGTCAGAGAAAACAAATCCAACTGGAGCCTTTCTAAGAAGTCAGGATCTTTACTGATCACCAGTGAAAAAGGGGACATTACCGGATCGAATAATAATGCTAAGAATATTCTCCTTCAGAGTGCAAATACCGACTGGACGATTGATTCAAAAATGGCTTGTTCAAGAAAACCTTCCGGTGCAACTCAGAATGCAGGAATACTCGCATATCAGGATGATGATAATTTTGTTACGTTGGTTTATAAAGCCACTATCGCCAGAAGAGGGTTTGGTGGTCCGGCTGCTGCTCCGGCAGTTCAACCTGGTACCGTTGACCTTATAGTTGAGAGCAAAGGTTCTGTGAAAACTGCTGCAACTCTTAGTATGACAGATATTATTAAGGACAACAACACACTTATTCTGAAGCTTGAAAAGAAAGGAGACCTTTATTCTGCATCATGTTCTGCTGACGGGAAGAATTTCAAAGCTATTGGAACTGCAAATATTATGTTAGCGGATATAAATGTGGGAATGATTGTCTGCGATGGTACTCCTCCAACAGGAAGAGGTACTCAGGGGTTCCCACAGCAAGCTGCTCAGTCTGATACTACACCATTTGAGGTTGCCTTTGACTATTTCCACATCATTAATAAAGGATTGAAGTAATCTATGATACTCGATTTTTTTATTGAATAGATAAACTGGATTTGTTTCATTTCGCATCCTCGAATAGCAAATGAAAATCTCAAAATAATAGCAAATATTTATACCTGCCAGATAATTTTTATCTGGCAGGTTGCTATTATATACTTCTGTTTTAGTAATTTAGTACAGTATCAATTAAAAATATTATGAAATATAGATTTACTATTCTCAAAGCAGTACTATTTACGCCCTTCGTAATCCTCATGGTGCAAACATCCTGCACAAACTCAGTTCAGAAACTTCCGGATAACAGGGATATGGTTGTCTGGTACAACAAGCCTGCCGACAAGGTCTGGCTCGATGGATTGTTCATCGGTAACGGATACATGGGCGCTAATGTGTTCGGAAAAGTGCAAAACGAAAGGATAGCCCTGAATGAATCGACTTTCTGGTCAGGGCGTCCGCACGATTATGATGATCCGGAAGCAAACAAATATTTTGGAAAAATAAAAGATCTTGTCTTTGCCGACAAATTCAAGGAGGCGGAGAAAATGGCAAATGAGCACTTCTATGGAAAACCAGGTGCTCAACAGGCTTATCAACCCATTGGTGACCTCATACTGAATTTTATGGCAACCGGTGATTCTATACGCGATTACTACAGGGAACTTGATATGGAAACAGGAGTGGTTAAAGTTACTTATACCGAAGGTAAAGTTAAGATGACCCGCGAAGTATTTATGTCCTATCCCGACCATGTGATGGTTATGAAAGTTTCAGCAAACAAGCCTGGAAAAGTGTCGGTTGAAGCAAAACTCAGGAGTCCTTTCCTGGAAAAAACATCTGCAAAAGATGGTAAACTGACCATGGATGGTATATGGAAATATGTTCCAAAAACAGAAATGTGGTTAATCGCCAAAGTGGAAGGGACGGGACTTGGTTTCCAGACATCACTGGTTGCCATTCCTGAAAGTGGAACTATAGAATCGACCGATTCAAGCCTCGTTATTAAGAAAGCCAATTCGGTTACCTTAAAGCTTACAATTGCAACAAGCTTTGTAAATTATAAAGATATTAGCGGAGATCCGGTCGCAAAATGCGAAAAGATAATGGCTGGAGTTAGCACTAAGGATTTTAATGCCCTGAAAGATGCGCATATAAAAGATTTCACCGGATTGATGAGTAGGGTCCACCTGAAAATTGGTGACCCTTTGATGAATCAAAAGCCTACAAATGAAAGGGTTGCTGACCTTAAAAAAGGTTTGTCCGACCCCGATCTTCTGGCTAAAATATTCCAATTTGGCCGCTATATCCTTGTTTCAAGCAGCAGGGCAGGAAGCGAACCTGCAAACCTTCAGGGGCGTTGGGATGAGTCATTACTTCCTAACTGGGGAAGCAAGTATACTGTAAATATTAATACCGAAATGAACTACTGGCCTGCTGAGGTCACAAACCTCTCGGAAACTCACCTGCCATTGTTTGATATGATAAGAGATCTGTCAGAAAGTGGTGCAAGAACGGCTAAGGCTTATTATAATGCCGGAGGATGGGTAGTACATCACAATACAGACCTGTGGAGGGGCACTGCACCTGTTGATTCGGCACGCTTTGGTATGTGGCCGATGGGAGGACCATGGCTTTGTCAGCATATCTGGGAACATTACCAATTTACCGGGGATGTGGAGTTTCTAAAAGAGTATTACCCGATAATGAAGGGTTCGGCACAGTTCCTGATGGATATTATGACAATCGAACCAAAGCATAAATGGCTGGTTGTTCCTTTCTCAATGTCACCTGAACAGGGGTATTTTACCAGTGATAAAGCTCCGGAAGCATTTTTATCTTCTACTACAACAATGAACCTGGGAATGATAAGAGATCTCTTTCCTCATATTATAGAAGCAGAAAAGATTCTGAATATTGATCAGGAATTTGGTGCAAAGCTTGCTGATGCAATGAAAAAGATCCCTCCTTATCAGATTGGGAAAGATGGACTTTTACAGGTTTGGATTGAGGACTGGAAAAGAGGCAGTGAAGGCCACAATATGTCTGCCAACTTTGGGTTCTTCCCAAGCAACTCCATTACCTTAAGAGGAAATCCAGAAATTGCAGCAGCAATTCAGAAATGGCTTGAACCGCGCGTGGCAAGACTTTCATGGACCAGCGCCTGGGACATAAACGACTGGGCCAGGATGGAAAACGGAGTAAGGGTAGATTCAACTATAAAGAATTTCTTCCTTAACCGATCGGCCAGAGGTGGATTAGCAAATAATCTTCATAACCCCGGAAGCAACCAGTCAGATGCCAATTACGGGTATACTGCAGGTGTTGCTGAAGCTCTTATTCAAAGTCATGCCGGTGAAATTTCCTTGCTGCCTGCTTTACCACCCAGCTGGAAAGAGGGATCAGTTACAGGACTAAGGGCAAGAGGCGGATTCGAAGTTAATATCGAATGGAAAGATGGGAAACTAACCAAATCAGAGATAAAATCCCTTCTTGGCAACCCATGTGTGGTAAGAGTAAACGGAAAAACCACAAATTACACTCCTGCAAAAGGTGAAACAATTGTGATTCAGGGCAGCTAATCTGAATGTTAAACACTATGGCAAACACTTATACTCAATGTTATTTCCATTTAGTATTTGCAGTAAAAAATCGAGATGCGCTTATTAGAAAAGAATGGAAAGATGAATTGGAAATGTATATTACAGGAATTGTACAAAACCATCGGCATAAAATGCTTGCAATAGGTACTATGCAAGATCATTTGCATATTTTAATCGGATATAATTTAAATCAACTAATACCTGATCTGGTTGAAGGAATTAAAACATCCACCAATTCATGGATCAAAGAAAAAAAGTTGTCCAAATATAAGTTTGAATGGCAGAAAGGGTACGGGGCTTTTACACATTCCCACTCACAAATTGACCCTGTTGCAAAATATATCTTGTCGCAAGAAGAACATCACAGAAGAAAGCCTTTCAAAAAAGAATATTTTGAAATCCTCGAAAAGAATAATGTTGAATTTAAAGAGGAATACGTATTTGAATTTTTTGATGATATTTATGATTGGAATTAGATATTCCGGTGCTCTGCACCTTGGGTTGTGTTTATTAAATGAATTTCTACAAAGATTATGCAGCGCTGCCGCTTAATATAAACCCGGAATGTACGGTGTATTTGCAATATGTTAATGAATAATTGCATTAAATAACCAAAGAAGGTGCAGAGCACCATAATATTTGTAGAAGAATGTTTGTTGACGAGCTCAAAGGTGCGGAGCACCGGAATATTATATTAAATTGATATGTAAAACATTACTGAACAAACTTTTAACATGCAAAAGACGAAGAAAATTCAGTATTAAGCTTTGGGTATTGCAACGATGAAAACAGGAGTCTAAAATTCAAAATGGGATATGAAAACACCGTTTCCGGTTTTTCATATCCCATTTTTGATATAACGATTTTAAGGCTAGTTACTTTTTGCGCTTTTCACCAGGTCCTCTGGTATAGAAACAAGCTCGATACCCTTTCCTGTTCCGAGGTTCCGGGAATATTGTTTATCGTTGCCATTATTCCAATGTTCATGTACTCCGAGAACAGGTATCGGTTTCCCGCTGTTGTCGGGATCATAAACTATCCCTTCCGGCCAGTTTGAATGATCGGCTGCCTGGTGCATGTAGTCATCAACACCAAACATATTGGGTATTGATTCCCATTCGTTATTAGAAGCATCATGTTTATGAACTCCGTCAAACTCTGTTCTGAGGAAATCATAACCTACTGATTCTATTGCAACTGGATCGAGTGACATGAATATTGAGTTACTCCAACCGTCATTAAACGGAGGCATAAAATATTTAACCGGCCCCTTTATTTCGCTGGATCCTCCACCATGTATGCCTTCAATACACCAGAAAACTGAATTGTTCCCAAGGTATTTGCTCCCCATAAGATCTACAAAAACCCTGTATTTATGATAACCGGTGTTGGTTGCAGTACCTTCTCTTCTGTTGCCAACATGTGAATAATGAAGATGGCCTGCACCGTTTCTTCCAACATTCCCGAAATTCAGTTTTGCGGTTAATGATACTCCTGCAGCTCCGTGAGGTTTAAAAACAGCCATATAGATCATGTAATTGGCATTTTCAAGAACATCATAAAGCTTATCAGTTATCTTTTTATCCGAATAGAAAACCAAAGGCTGCTCAGTCATTTTGATCATTGTACGCCCAAATGAAGTTGAGGTTCTATCTACATACCTTACATTCGGGAATTCTTTTACCCATACATTGTAATTATGTGCATAGATAGGATTCATCGGGTCTCCTACAGCTATGTCAGCCTGGTCAACACCATAATCATTAACAAGCTCCTTTAATAATTCAAGAACAACATATGGACCATTTTCAGTAGGCTCCATGCTTGCTATCCTGCTGTCTTTTGCAGGAAGTGTTTTTGGTAGTACATAACCATTTTCCTTATCTTCCTTGCTGAGTGTCCATCCTGCCTGTCCCTGATTTATCTTAATGAAAATCTTCTCTCCTTTTGTATATCCTTTTGCCTTGCCAAGTTTCCTTTCATTGAAATACTTGAACATTGCATCCCAGGCTTTTGCAGGGGTTTTCTTCCCGGTCAGTTTGAGGACTCCGTCGCGAAACATCTTGCCCTGAACGGGTCCATTATTGTTTTCCGGATTTGCAAAATTGTTGCCATTAACAGGATCATTATGCTGAAAATTCGGGTTCGATGCTTCAGGGTTATATGCCCATACAACACGTCCCGGGAAAAGGCCTTTTGGATCGCCGATAGGTTTATTTGGTCCATCCTCAGGACCAGTCCTTGTTTCGGTTGACGGAACAACAGTTTGTTGATCACTGCTTGCAGGAGCAACTGCCATAGCTACGATCACACCGGCCATCAGCATAAAAGCAGCTCCGTATCTTACATTGATTACTTTCCTCTTCATTTTCCTCGAAACTGCAGTCAAACCTGCAACTGCCAGGAGATATGTTACAAATCCTGACATAAATGGCGCTGCAATTTTCATACATGGATAGGTAGCCCTCGATGGCTTCGGGATCACCCTGATCAGGAACCATATCGTTGAAGCGATACCCATTATAAAAAATATCAAAGTTGGAGGCAAGTGGTGGCTTGACAACCAGTCTCTCATCTGAGCCAGTTTCCCCTTTAATCTGGAGATATCAAATTTCATTTTTTGCATGGTAGGTTTTCTTTTAAGGTTTATTAACGCAAGATTACAAATATTTCAATAAAATCTCTTGTTTAATTTTATTTTTCATTCACTTTTTCTGTTTGCAATTACCGGTATATATTATTTCTTAACTTTAGTGCATTATTGTCGAACGGACTACTTAACTTAACTTAAATAAAATGAAAACAAAAATCACCAGAATTTTATTTTTGTTTCTCGCCTGTTTCTCTGTTATGGCTTTTATGCCGGCGAGCGAGAATGCAAAAAAGCCTATTTACCTCGACACAGCATATTCCTTCAGGGAAAGGGCTGCTGACCTCATTTCAAGAATGACTCCCGAGGAGAAGCAAAGCCAATTGGGAAATACTATGCCTCCTATTCCCCGTCTTGGAATTAAGAAATATGATGTTTGGGGCGAGGCTCTTCACGGGGTTATGGGAAGAAATAATAACAGCGGGATGACCGCAACTTCATTCCCAAACAGTGTAGCTGTTGGTTCCACATGGGACCCTGCATTGATCAAGCGTGAAACCTCCGTAATAGCTGATGAGGCAAGAGGTTTTAACCACGATCTTATTTTTACTCTTACTTACTGGTCACCTGTTGTTGAACCTGCCAGAGACCCTAGGTGGGGGAGAACAGCGGAATCATTTGGTGAAGATCCATTTCTTGTTTCGCAAATAGGAGGTGGGTTTGTTCAGGGATTAATGGGAGACGATCCTCTGTACCTGAAAGCAGTTCCATGCGGAAAACATTTCTTTGCGAACAATACAGAATTTAATCGTCATACCGGAAGCGCTGACATGGATAGCAGGGACATGAGAGAGTATTATCTTCTTCCTTACAGATCAATGATTGAGAAAGATAAACTGCCTGCAATAATGACTGCTTACAGCGCCGTTAACGGCATCCCAATGTCGGCCAGTAAATTTCTTGTTGATTCAATTGCCAGAAAAACTTATGGTCTAAATGGATATGTAACAGGCGACTGTGGCGCTATTTCTGATATTTTAGCAGGACATCATTACATAAAAAGCAACACGGAAGCAACGGCACTCGGACTTAAGACCGGAGTTGATACAGATTGCGGCAGCGTTTACCAGACAAGTGCTCTCGACGCTCTCAAAGAGGGTTTAATTACCGAAGCAGATATGGATAAAGGCTTACTGAATATCTATACTATAAGGATGAGACTGGGTGAGTTTGATCCTCAAAATATCGTTCCTTATGCAGGGATCAACTCAAGTATCATCAACGACCCTTCACATAATGACCTCGCAGTTGAAATTGCAACTAAGACCCCTGTTCTTCTTAAAAATAATGTAGTTACAAAAACCGGAAAAAAAGCGCTGCCTTTAAATGCCAGTGGCATTAAGAAAATAGCTGTATTGGGTCCACAGGCTGAAAAGGTGGAATTAGGAGATTATTCAGGCCAGGCTGAACCTAAGTATAAAATTACCCCACTCGCAGGGATTAAAAACTATATTGAACAGAACAAATTAAAGACAGAAATAGTTAGCAGCTCAAGCGGAAATACTGCCAGAAGAACAGATTTCTTTAATATGATCAGTTTTTCAACTGTTGCTAAAGGTGGAGCTGTTAAAGAGTATGATGCAACTAAATTTGATGCTTCTGCAAACGGTTTAATTACCTCAACAAGAGGTGCACAGGCCACTTTAAGAGGAATCAAGGATGGCGACTGGTCATTATATAAAAATGTAGATATTACTAACGTAGATTCTATAAGATTTAATATGACTGTATCCGCCGATGGTGGACTACTTGAGGTAAGAGTCGGTTCCGCAACAGGTAATATCCTTGCTTCACAAAAAGTTGCCGCCACACAGCAAGCTGCCGGCGGCGGATTTGGTGGAATGGGAGGAAGATCAAGAATTGTCCCTGTTAAAATCAATAGCCTTGGTATAACAGGCTCTCAAACCATTGTACTTGTTTATCATGAGTCGGAAGTACCGGCTACAGACAAAGCAACTCTTGATATGGCCGCTTCTGCAGATGTTGCAGTTATATTTGTTGGTACAGACCAGACCACAGGAAGAGAAGAATCAGACAGGTTCTCAATTGGATTGCCTGGTAACCAGTACGAGCTGATCAAATCTGTAGCAGCTGTTAATCCTAATACCATTGTTGTAATACAAGGAATGGGAATAGTTGAAGTTGAACAGATAAAAAATGATCCGAATGTCGCTGGTATTATCTGGACTGGATACAATGGTCAGGCACAGGGAGCTGCAATGGCTAAAATACTGTTCGGCGAAGCTAACCCGGGTGGAAAAACCAGTCTCACATGGTACAAATCTCTTAATGATCTGCCTGCATTCAATGATTATACTTTAAGAGGCGGTGCCGGAAAGAACGGAAGAACCTACTGGTATTTCAATAAAGATGTTTCTTATGAATTCGGCTATGGATTATCATACACAACATTTGGCATTAGCAATTTCTCCATCAGTAAGAGTACAATTACACCGAATGATAAGATTACTATCACAGCAGATGTAAAGAACACAGGAAGCGTCGATGGTGACGAGGTAGTTCAGATCTATGTTAAGACTCCCGACAGCCCAGCATCTCTCGAGAGACCAATAAAGAGATTGAAAGGATTCAAAAGAGTTACTATTCCTCAAGGCCAGACAAAAACCGTCTCAATCGATATTGACTGTGCAGACTTGTGGTTCTGGGATTCAAAGAATGAAAAGTTAATGTTCGATCAGGGTAACTACATTTTTGAGATCGGCACATCATCAAAAGACATTAAAGGTACAGTTACCGCTAAAATGAGTGGCGCATACAACGCCGTTCTGAAAACTGTTGTTGCAGAATGCGGTAAAGTAGTACTCAGACCAGGCAATACAGTTCAGACCAGTGTGTCTGCATCGATGTCTGACGATAGCTTCTTCAATATCAAAAATGCCCAGGTAACTTATAAGAGCAATAATCCTGATGTGGCAAGTGTTGATGAAAAGGGAATGGTTACAGCTAAGGGAGTTGGAGCAGTTACTGTTTTTGCATACGTAACAATAAATGGAAATACAGTATCGAACAGCTATTCTCTTAAAGTAATGCCAGATCTGAATGCTGCAACTATTGCTGTTAACGGAAAGAATATTACAGGTTTCAATTCTTCAGTTAAAGCTTACGGTTTCCTTTTGGTAAATGCATCGCCTGTTCCTGTTGTAAGTACAACTGCCGCAGGTAAGAATGTTACTGTTGATGTAGTTCAGGCTCCTTCAGTGCCTGGAACAGCAATTATCACTCTCACCGACAATGTAACAATCGAGACGAATGAATTTCTTGTGAATTTCGGACTTAAGTCTGTAAGCGATGAATTCAACAGTGCTACTCTCGGAAAACAATGGAGTTGGGTAAGGGAAAATTCCTCAAACTGGAGTCTTTCAAAGAAATCAGGTTCACTGTTGATCACAAGCGAAAAGGGTGATATAGTTGCTGCAAATAATAATGCGAAGAATATCCTTTTGCAGAGCGCAAATACCGACTGGACAATCGATTCAAAGATGATATGCTCCAGAAAACCGGCTGGCTCAACACAGAATGCCGGTATACTTGCTTACCAGGACGATGATAATTTTCTTGAGTTGGTTTACAAAGCCAGTCCTGCACGTAGAGGAATGGGCGGTCCGGGTGCTCCTGGTGGAACTGCAACCCCACCGGTTGTTCAACCAGGTACTGTCGACATCATTGTTGAGATCAATGGTTCCCAGAAAACTGCTGCAACCCTTAGTCTGACTGATATAATTAAGGATAACAATACTCTTGTTCTTAAGCTTGACAAAAAAGGCAGCGTTTACACAGCATCCTGTTCATCAGATGGTAAGAGTTTCAAAGTAGTGGGTACTGCCGATATTATGTTAAAGAACATAAAAACCGGTGTGATTGTTTGCGATGGTGTTCCACCTGCAGGACGAGGAGGTAATAATCCGGGAATGCAGCAGCAGGCTGCTCAGCCGGAAACTCCGTTTGATGTCGCATTCGATTATTTCCACATCACTAATAAAGGCATTAAGTAATCTGTGACATCAGTATTCTTTTCGAATCTGATGAATTGACCTTTTTCACTTTATTTTAAAATAAGAATCCCCTGGTCATTATTGCTGGGGGATTTTTTTTATGAGAATCGATGATCCGGTTCAACTCACCCAATCTGAGCTCTCTAAAAAATCTATTTTAACCGCAGAGAACGCAAAGGAGGCGCGAAGGACGCAAAGTTAATTCATTGCAATTTAGTTCTTTGCGATCTTTGCGATTTTCTTTGCACCCTTTGCGGTTAATGGATTTAAAATAGTTTTCAAACAAAACAGTACTTTCACATAATAGTAAACATGTTTTTATATTTTTACAATCATAAACTCAAAACAGACTTAATATGAGAATTAAACCGACCAAACTCATTCTTGTACTTTTCGCTTGTCTTGCTATCATGGCATTCAATCCGGCAAGTGAAACAGCCAGGAAACCTATTTACCTTAATACAGCTTATTCTTTTAAAGAAAGAGCTGCTGACATTGTTTCGCGAATGACTCTGGAAGAGAAGCAAAGTCAGTTGGGCAATACAATGCCACCTATTCCCCGTTTGGGTATTAATAAATATGATGTATGGGGTGAGGCTTTGCACGGAATTATGGGAAGAAATAATAACAGTGGAATGACCGCAACTTCATTCCCCAACAGTGTAGCAGTTGGTTCTACATGGGACCCGGCACTGATTAAGCGTGAGACTTCGGTAATCGCCGATGAGGCAAGAGGTTTTAACCACGATCTTATTTTTACACTTACTTACTGGTCACCGGTTGTTGAACCAGCCAGAGACCCAAGGTGGGGAAGAACAGCCGAGACATTTGGTGAAGATCCCTTCCTTGTATCACAGATAGGCGGTGGCTTTGTCCGTGGTTTAATGGGAGACGATCCGACTTATTTAAAAGCTGTTCCATGTGGGAAACATTACTTTGCAAATAATACAGAGTTTAACCGTCATAACGGAAGCGCAAATATGGATGACAGGGATATGCGGGAATTTTACCTATATCCTTACAAATCACTTATTGAAAAGGATAAGCTTCCGGCAATTATGACAGCTTATAGCGCTGTAAACGGAGTTCCAATGTCGGCCAGTAAATTTCTGGTCGATACCATTGCCCGCAGAACCTTTGGTTTGGATGGATATGTTACAGGTGACTGTGGCGCTATATCTGATATTTTGCAAGGGCACCGTTATGTAAAGAACAATGCTGAAGCAACAGCTATGGGACTCAGATCAGGAGTTGATAACGATTGTGGAGGTGTTTATCAGGCAAACTCGCTCGAAGCACTTAAGCAGGGATTAATAACAGAAGCTGACATGGATAAGGCTTTGGTGAATATTTACGCGATCAGAATGAGACTGGGAGAATTTGATCCTCAGAATATAGTTCCTTATGCAGGAATTAAACCGGGTATAATAAATGATCCCGCGCATAATAACCTTGCTGTTGAAATTGCAACCAAAACACCTGTACTTCTTAAAAATGATGTGGTATCGAAAACAGGAAAAAAAGCATTACCACTTAATGCCAGCACCATTAAAAAAATTGCAGTATTGGGTCCCCAGGCCGATAAAGTAGAATTAGGCGATTATTCCGGAGAAGCCGAACCAGCTTATAAGATTTCTCCCCTGGCCGGAATTAAGAGTTACCTTGCCCAGAATAAACTCACTACTGAGGTAGTTTCCAAATCAGGCGGAAATACGACAAAAAGAACTGATTTTATTTCCATGACCAGTTTTTCAACAGTTAGCAATGGTAAAGTTGTCAAGGATTTTGATGCTGCAAAATTTGACGCTTCTTCAAATGGTTTGATTATTTCTGATAGAGGAGGGAGATCTTCATTCAGGGGTATCAAGGATGGCGACTGGACCTCGTACAATAATGTTGACATTACCAATGTCGATTCAATAAGATTTAATATGTCAGCATCCGGCGAAGGCGGATTGCTGGAAGTAAGAGTTGGTACGGCAACAGGAAATATTCTTGCTTCACAAAAAGTTGAAGCTGCCCAGCAGGGTGGTGGAGGAGGATTTGGTGGTTTTGGTGGCGGGCGATCAAGAATTGTACCGGTAAAAATTAATACTCTGGGTATTACCGGATCACAAACAATTGTTCTAGTTTACCGTGAACCGGAAGCACCGGCCACCGATAAAGAAACGCTTGATATGGCAGCTTCAGCTGATGTTGCTATCGTTTTTGTTGGCACCGATCAAACTACTGGAAGAGAGGAATCCGACCGGTTCGCAATAACTCTTCCGGGTAACCAGAATGAACTTATCAAAGCTGTGGCAGCGGTTAACCCAAATACTATTGTGGTAATCCAGGGAATGGGAATGGTTGAAGTTGAGAAATTTAAAAACAATCCAAATATTGGAGGAATAATTTTCACCGGATATAATGGTCAGGGTCAGGGAACCGCCATGGCAAAAATATTATTTGGTGAAGTAAACCCGGGCGGAAAAACAACTCTTACCTGGTATAAATCCCTTGATGATCTGCCTGCATTCAATGACTATACATTAAGAGGTGGGGCCGGAAAGAACGGCAGGACATACATGTATTTCAATAAAGATGTTTCCTACGAATTCGGTTATGGACTTTCGTATACTACTTTCGGTTACAGCAACTTTAGCATTAATAAAAGCAGCATTTCACCAAACGATAAAGTTACTGTAAAGGTTGATCTTAAAAATACCGGCGGTGTTGACGGAGATGAAGTAGTACAAATCTATGTAAGAACACCTGACAGTCCCGCATCGCTTGAGAGACCGATAAAGAGGTTGAAAGGATTCAAAAGAGTGACTATTCCACAGGGTCAGACAAAAACCGTTTCGATCGATATCGATTGTGCCGATCTTTGGTTCTGGGATATTCAGAATAAGAAAATGATTTACGATCAGGGTAAATACGTGTTTGAAATTGGTGCATCATCAAAAGACATTAAAGGAAAAGTTGAAGCTACTTTGGGAGGTTCTTATACCCCCGTTCTGGAAACAGTTGTTGCAGACTGTGAAAAGGTTGTATTAATACCTGGAAACATTGTTCAGACAAGTGTATCAGCCTCGATGTCGGACGACAGTTTTATCTATATCAAAAATGCAAAGGTTACTTATACTAGTACTAATCCATCAGTTGCCACAGTTGACGAAAACGGAAAAGTTACTGCAACAGGTGTTGGAATAACTTCGATATTCGCTAATGTAACTGTAAATGGAAAGACTGTTTCGAACAGCTATCCACTGAAAGTAATGCCCGACCTGACTCTTAAATCAATTACAGTTGACGGGAAAAATATTGAAGGCTTTAATAAAGAAGTTAAAGCTTACAGTTATCTTTTGAAAAGCAACTCAAAAATCCCTGTGGTTATGGCATCTGCAATGGTTAAAGATATCAGGGTAGATATTGCACAGGTGAAAAGCGTTCCGGGAACTGCTGTTGTTAAGTTTATTGACGACATCACACTCGAGACGAATACTTATTATTTAAACTTTGATGTTCAATCTACAAGTGATGAATTCAACAACCCAACCATTGGTAAGCCATGGGAATGGATGAGAGAGAACAAGTCAACATACAGCCTGACAAAGAGTACAGGCACTCTTACAATTACCAGTGAAACGGGAGATATATCGGAAAACAGTAACAATGCTAAGAATTTATTGTTACAGAGCGCCAACAACGATTGGACCATCGACACAAAACTGGTTTGTTCAAGAAATCCATCCCAACCTGAAAATGCAGGAATTCTGGTTTACGAAAATGATGATAATTTTGTAAAACTGGTGCTCAGGGCAGTTACCAAAACAACCCGGCAAACAGGTGTACAACCGGGTACCATAGACCTTATTATCGAAGAAAATGGTATTGCAAAGTCTACAGCATCCTTTAATCTCAGAAATGAAATTACCGGCAACAACCCGTTAATACTCAGGTTGGAGAAAAATGGAAGTATCTACACGGCATACTATTCGCTTGATGGAATTAAATTCGAGAAGATGGGAACTGCCGATCTCCTGCTAAAGGATATCAGGGCAGGATTAATGGTATGCGACGGAGTAATAATATCGGGAATGAAAAGCGTTTATTATTTCAATTCTGATACAACCAAACCGGGTACTCCATTTGATGTATCGTTTGACTATTTCCACATTGTAAATAGAGGTCTGAAGTAGAGAGGGGATGGGGGTGAGTTTTACCTGTTTAGAGTTGAAAAATACTTTTGATATTTTATTAAAAATTTTAATTGATTTAATATGAAAAAATTAATATTCCTCACACTTGTGATTCTTTTTACCGCTTCAACACCTATCCCGGTAAAAGAAAAGACCTTTTGCAACCCTGTCAATCTCAACTACAGGTTTCAGGTCACTAATAATGTTTCCTACAGGGAAGGAGCAGATCCTTCTATGGTCAGATATAAGGACAAATATCTCTTATTCGTATCTCATAGTGGCGGCTACTGGTACTCCGATGATATGTTTAACTGGAAATACCTTCCAATCAAATCCATGCCAATCGAAGATTATGCACCGGATGTTATAACTGTAAATGATACAACATATTATGCAGCCTCTTCCGGAGAAAAAAAACCATTATATTATACTACCAACCCATTGGAAGACAACTGGAAAAAAATGGAAAAAACGCTTCCTTTTGCCATTTGGGATCCTAACTTCTTCCAGGACGAGGACGGAAAGGTTTATCTTTACTGGGGATGCTCAAATACTGCACCAATTTATGGGGTCAGGCTTGGTGCAGGAATGCAGCCTGTAACAGAGCCTAAAGTCTTTATTGAACATAATGAAAAAACTCACGGCTTTGAAAACCCGGGAGAATTACATGAGATGACCAGAAATGGCTACAATGAAGGTGCCTGGATGACCAAATACAACAAGCGTTATTATCTCCAGTATGCTGCGCCCGGCACAGAATTTAAAACATATTCCGACGGTGTGTATACTTCCGATGCACCATTAGGGCCATTCAAATATGAAACATATAGTCCTTTTTCCTATAAACCGGGAGGTTTTGCAGGAGGAGCAGGACATAGTTCCACCTTTCAGGATAAATTTGGAAACTACTGGCATATTTCAACTATGAGTATTTCTATACGTCATATGTTTGAACGCCGGTTAGGGATCTTTCCTGCTGCTTTCGACAAAGATGGTGAACTGAGAGTCTTTACCGCTTTTGGCGATTATCCTACCATTTTACCTGATCATAAAATAGATTTTGAAAAAGAGAGCCTTTTCAGGGGATGGATGGTATTATCCTATAAAAAGAGCGCAGAGGCATCATCTTCACTCGAGAAATTCCCGGTTAAAAATGCAGTTGATGAGGACATAAGAACATGGTGGTCGGCAAATACAGGCAACCAGGGAGAATGGCTAAGCGTAAAACTCGATGACAAATCGACTGTGAATGCTATCCAGGTCAATTTTGCTGATAACGATTCAAAGCTTAAATCAGACAGCAAAGATATATCTTATAACTACCGGATTCTGGCTTCTAATGATGGGAAATCATGGAACGTTGTTGTGGATAAGAGTAAGAGCGGTCAGGATGCCTGTCACGATTATATTGAACTTGAGAAACCTCTTATTGCAAAGTATATTAAAGTTGAAAATGTAAAAATGCCTGATGGGAAATTCTCGATATATGATTTACGGATTTTTGGAACCAGGGAAGGAAAAGTACCCGCAATTATTAATGATTTCAAAGTAGAACGTAACTCAGCAGATACCAGAAGAGCCAGTATTGAATGGCCCAAAGACAATCTTGCTACCGGTTATATTGTAAATTATGGTACCGATAAGAACAAGCTATATACTTCTGTAATGGTTTACGAAAACAATTCTGTAATCCTTCCCGGCCTGAATAAAGATGTGACATATTTCTTCAGTGTTGATGCTTTTAACGAATCAGGAATTACCAAAGGGAACAAAATAGTAGAGAAATAGACATGGGTCAGAAGGAAATCAATTTAACTGATCCGGTTGTTTTAACTCCTGAAGAGTCGCGTACACTCTATTCTAAGATTACATGGCGGCTTATTCCATTACTATTTATTTGTTATATAATTGCTTACATCGACCGAATCAACATTGGATTTACCAAGCTGCAACTTCAGGGGGTACTTGGAGTTGATGAAAAAGTATTTGGAAGTGTATATGGTCTTGGTGCCGGCTTGTTCTTCATTGGCTATTTCCTTTTCGAAGTACCCAGCAACCTTATTATGCAACGTGTAGGTGCCCGAATCTGGATTGCAAGGATTATGGTCATCTGGGGTCTCGTGTCGATGGGTATGGTTTTTATTCACAGTACTGCAACTTTTTATACTGCAAGGTTTTTATTAGGAGTAGCAGAAGCTGGATTTTATCCGGGTGTGATCCTGTACCTGACATACTGGTTTCCTGATAAGGAGAGGGCACATACCGTGGCTCTCTTTGCTACCGGTACCGTCATTGCCGGAATAGTAGGTTCTCCCTTGTCCGGCGCTATTCTCGGACTGCATAATAAAGCCGGACTGGAAGGCTGGCAGTGGCTTTTTCTTCTTGAGGGTATACCTGCAGTATTAATGGGGATTGTAATCTTTATTATCCTGCCAAACCGTCCACAGAATGTAAAGTGGTTATCACCCTCAGAAAAGATCTGGATTCAATCGCGCCTTGATGAAGAGGCCATTCAATCGAAAGGAAAGGCACATTTCCGTCTGTCGGAGGTTTTTAAAAGCGGCCGTATCTGGCTGCTTTGTTTCATCTACTTCCTTCTGACTGTTGGGATCTATGGCTATGAGATGTGGTTGCCATCAATTATTAAAGAATTTTCGGGATTAAGCTATTCAATAGTTGGGCTGATAAATGCCATACCCTATATCGCTGCTATGGTAGCTATGGTATTTATTGGTTACCACTCCGACAGGACAGGGGAGAGGCGTTGGCACGTGGCGATAGCAGCTTTGTCAGCCGCGGCAGGATTTGGTCTCAGCGCCTGGCTGAATAATCCATTCTTCGCTTTGGTTGCACTTATGATGGCTTTGATTGGATTAAAATCTGCGATGGCTCCTTTCTGGGCTCTTTCAACAACTTTTTTAAGTGGAACAGCTGCGGCAGGGGGGATAGCACTTATTAATTCCGTAGGTAACCTGGGAGGATTTGTTGGTCCGACTCTTGTTGGGGTTATAACTGACAGAACAGGGAGTATTGAGATTTCTCTCTGGATATTGGGAGGAGCGCTGCTGTTAATGGCATTGTTAACATTAACCATCCGGCCACAAAAACTGGAAAGCTCAGTTGTTCAGCATATCAACACCTGAATTTTGATCATAATTATTTATAATAAGGAGTGTTGGAAAATTATTTATTAATTTATTAACATTCAAGATCTTAATAGAATATTCCGGTGCGCTGCACCTAAGGACTATATTCGAATCATTTATCTACAAATATTATGGTGCTCTGCACCTTTCCAGATTGTTAAATACAGCTATTTATCAATAAATATTTCAAGTGATGCAGGTTCTGTTTTAATTTTAAGCGGCAGAGCCGCATAATATTTGTAGAGATACGGTTGAAAAACATAACCACAGGTGCAGAGCACCGGAATATCAAATTTCAATCATAAATCTGACAACAGAATTAGAAATTATTTCCCATTAATTGAAGCTTTCAAAGTCTACTATTATAGAGTGCGTGAAAGGGGGATTGACAAAAAAATGGAGCCTGATATTTTCAGGCTCCATTTTGTTACATTTTTCCCTATTCAGTCACTCTTTCAGAGCTTAGTTATTTCTACAACATCCCCCTTCTTTGTGGATAGATCGTACTCATACACTTTTCTGATTGTTGAAGGAGGATCGGTTATCTCTGAATGATTCAGCGGTTTAGCTATTTCAGGAGTCAGAAAGAAAGGATTTGGGTTTTGACCCTTGGCTTCCTTAAGCCCTTGGCCTTTTAATGCCACATATGAACGGAGACGGCAGTTACCTCCAAGAGCAGATTTAATTTTAGCAGATTCAACTTCTCCGTTATCCCATTTAATATCTACTTCGAAACCACCATAAGCCCTGATACCTGTTATACTGCCTTTCTTCCAAACGTCGGGCAATGCCGGTAGCAGATGAATTGCGCCGTCCTGTGTCTGAAGCAGCATTTCAGTTATACCAGAAGTACAACCGAAGTTACCATCAATCTGAAAGGGCGGATGTGCATCAAAGAAATTTGGATAGGTGCCGCCTCCTCTGTTTCCTCCTCCTCTTGACTGGTCAACTAATGTAAGCTGGTCAGTAATAAGTTTATTAGCATGGTTGCCATCGAGCAGGCGTGCCCAGAAATTTACTTTCCAGCCCATGGACCAACCGGTCGAAACATCTCCCCTGTATTTTAACGTCACTTTTGCGGCATCGAAAAGTTGTGGTGTTGAATATGGGGAGATCTGGTTGCTGGGATATAAACCATAAAGATGCGATACGTGTCTATTCTGATCGGTTGGACTATCCCAGTCTTCCATCCATTCCTGTACCTGGCCAAGCTTTCCTATTTGCATCGGAGCAAGGCGGTCGAGTATCTTTTGATAACCGGCAATCTCAGCGTTGTCCTTTTTTAAAAGTTTTGCCGCCCTTATAGTTTTTGTGAATAAATCAAAAAGAAGCTGATTATCCATGGTTGCCCCGGCAACTAATGCACTGCGGTGACCCTGTGGTGTATTTTCAGGTGATACAGAAGGACTTACAACAAGCCACTTATGGGTTGGTTCTTCAATAAGGAAGTCTTTATAGAATGCGCATGCCGATTGCAATTCAGGATAAACCGATTCAAGAAATTTGAGATCACCTCCGTAGAGATACTTTTCCCACACATGCTGTAAAAGCCATGCTCCCCCCATTGGCCATTGACCTGAGTTTGCCATATCAACCACTCCTGTTATACGCCAAATGTCGGTATTGTGGTGGGCTACCCATCCATTAGCGCCATACATAACTTTGGCAGTTTCTTTGCCCGTTTCTGAAAGATCCTTGATCATTTGCATGAGAGGCTCATGCATCTCCGCGAGATTTGTTTTTTCAGCGGGCCAATAGTTCATTTCAGTATTAATATTTATCGTGTACTTACTGTCCCAGGAAGGGTTATTGGTACCATTCCAGATTCCCTGCAGGTTAGCTGGCTGACCTCCTGGTTGTGACGAGCATATCAGCAAATAGCGACCAAACTGATAATACATCGATACCAGTTCGGGATCAAAGTTTTTTGAGAAATTTAATATCCTTTCATCTGTAGGGTTATTGGCTGCAGGTGAAGTGCCAAGGTCAAAAGTGACACGGTTAAAATATTTCTGAAATGCAGTAATATGATCTTTCAGGATCTTTGAATAATCTTTTTTCTCTGCAGCTGTGAGATATTTTACACATTTATCAACCTCATTGGCAGTAAGCGTCTTATAATCAACAAAGTTGGTTGCAATAGAAATCATGATGGTCACCTCATTTGCATCTGTGACAGTAATCTTATTTTCGGAAACCGCAACTGAACCCCCAGTGTTTATAACCTTTGCACGGGCATCGAATTTTACTTGTCCGGTAACGCCTTCCATAGTACTTGAAAGCCCTGTCATTTCAAGAGTATGGGCATCCAAAGCTGCCATTGACTTCTGTAATTCACTGTCAAACCCTGCTGTAAATGTCAGTTTGCCAGGTTTACTTGCGGATAATCTGACAACAATTACCTGATCGGGTTGTGACGCAAAAACTTCGCGTTTAAAGATCACATCATTTACTTTGTATGTTGTAGTAGCGATTGCTTTTGCAAGATCCAGGTCACGATAGTAATCCGTAAAATTTTCGTTTCCTGTGAATTCCAGATTCAGATTTCCAACTACCTGGAATTTTGAGCCATGCAGCTGTTTTGCAGTTAGAAACTGGTTCGACAATGTATTAGCTCTCCTGTAGTCGCCACTGAATATATAGTAACGAATGGAATCCAGTCCTCTTAACCCGTCAGGATTATCGTTTCGGGAAGGTCCGCCTGACCAGAATGTGCCTTCGTTGAGAGTTATTTTCTCCTTAACAGGATCACCAAATACCATACCGGCTATCCGGCCATTTCCTACAGGCAATGCTTCAACCCACTGTTTTGCGGGTTTGTTGTACCAGAGTTTTAATTTGGTATCATTCTGGGCATAGACATTAAAGCCAACTGCCAAAATAGAGAATAAACATAAAATAATCTTTTTCATATTATCAACTTTTTATTACTGATTACCGATTACTGATTACTGTTTACAAAATAAATGATTTTCACCTGAAATTTACAGCTTTAATAAAGTAGTTCTTTCCTACAATCATCATGGTATTTTCGAAAATTGATATCCCTTCAATATCTTCAACCTGAAGGGAGGATAGTTTATTGCATTGGGAACAGGATGGCAATTCCATTAGCTTTCCGTCGTCACAGGCTATGAAAAACAGGTCTGACACCTCGTCATAAATAATATCGTTTGGCGATTCAGAAAGAAACATTTTTATTCCATCATCATCAGTATAATACAGAGGTCTTTCTGTCCACACGCCTCCCTGTGTTGAGAACATTATTACCGGAGACCCGTCAGATTGGATTCCTGCAACTGCGATACGATTTTCAGTTACAAGTACTTTATTAAAAGAGCACGATTTGTAATAACCCGCATATACCTTATTGAAGTCAATGACATCCCAGTTTGCTCCATCTCTTGAGTGAATTATCTCACCTGCATCAGTAACACCATAACAGTCTGTTATCCTTGAGGAAACAGATACTATATTTCCCTTCAGGTTAAGCTTGCTCTCTTTTAGTATACCCCCCGGATCTCCTGAAACGATAGTCCCGTTATCAGCTCCGGCGATAATTGAACCATTGAAAATTGTAACTGAATTAATATTCCTTTTTGAAACGGTTTCAATTTTCCTGAATCCTTCACCATCATTTGATATTCTCAGGATTCCCTTTTCTCCTGCTGCAATAATAATTTTATTATCCGAAATCACTCCGGTGAAACTCTCCCCGGGATAGGTTTGTGATTTTGTTACTTTCCCTGTTATTGAAATAATGTCTATTCTACCATCTGACCCGGTTGCCACGAATCCTTCATTAAATCGTGTAATAGATGTATAACCTGGTGCGTTTCTTTCTTTCATTGAAAAAGAAGAAACGGAAATATAAGCCCTATCTGAATCATATCTATTTTTAATCAGATTAACAGACCCTGATGTCTGAGAAAGCAGAAACATGCTCCCGGGCATAAAAATTAAAAATGTTGATTTTAAAAAAGACATCAGGATCATTAATTATTCGAGGTTTTAAAAAATGGGGATGATGAAAAAGTTATTTTAACGAAGAGTTCGCAGAGAGCCGCAGAGACACAAAATCATTTGTCTCTGCTCGGCGGTCCTCTGCGTTTTTCCTCAGCGGTTCTCAGCGGTTAATGGCTTTCACCTTTTTCACCAGAACCATTTGAAAATAATATCGGTTATTTCAGGCCACTGTTTGTCATCCTGAAATAGTCAAAAGCCACTTCAAAGTCGGCAGGGGTTTGTTGAGGAGCCTGCTGCATTCCGGGCATTCCCTGCCCTCTTCCCATACCTGCTCTGCCAACATCAGATCCATTGCAAACAATGAGTCCTACTTTGGTATCCCTGAGCACAACGTCAGCAGATCCCAGCTTTGTAAAGCTCTTTCCGTCGCTTGAGTATGATCCTGTTACAATTCCTCCCTTTTTCTCGAATTTAAGAATCAGAGAGAGGTTATCTCCTGAAACCGGATCGCTGGTCCTTGTTGAAGCGACAGAAGAGTAATAACCGTTCTTTTCAACAATCATATCCAGCACACCTGATCCAGCTCCTGCACCTCCACCTCTTGGACCTCTTGGATTTGACCTGTAAACGAGTTTCACAAAATTATCATCATCCTGTAAAGCAATTAATCCACCCTGTTGATTATTCTCAGAAGGTTTTCTCGAGAAGGTGACTTTTGTAACTATTACCCAGTCTGTGTTAGCGCTCTGAAGCAGTATATTTTCCGCAGTATTTGTGGTGCTAATTATATCACCCTTGGCTCCCTTAATAACAAGAGCCCCTTTGGTCTTCGACAAACTCCAGTTGTCTTTGTTCTCCCTTTCCCAGCTCCACTGACTTCCCAGTGTATTACTGTTAAATTCATCACTTACAGATTTAACACCAAAGTTTACAGAATACTCTTTTTTATCTACTGTTATATAATCTGCTAAGGTTATTGCAGCTGTTCCGGGAACTCCTTTGGCCTGAACTAACTCAACCTTTACATTTGGATCGGCAGGTACAACAGTTACAACAGGCGCCTGTGCTGAAGCAGCCGGCATCAGGTAACTATATCCTGATAAATCCGGACTGAAACCGGGAATAGCTTTGTTATTAACAGTAATTGAAGCCGGACGGAGGTCAGGCATAATTTTTATCGGGTAGCTTCCCGATTCTGTTTTATCTCCGATTGTTACACTTGCTGTGATAGTTGCAACACCGACACCTTTGGCCGTAACAAGACCTTTTTCATTTACTGTGGCAACTGCAGTATTATTACTTGAATAATTGACTTTTGCCTTTGAAATGTCAAAAAAGCTGTCATCAGACATTGCTGCAGAAACTTTTGTCTGGATAGTTGCTCCATTTGGAAGGACAACATTTCCACAGTCGGCAACAACTGTTTTAACAACTGGAACAAAAGCTCCGTTCATAGTAGTTGTTACAGAACCGCGAATATCTTTTGAGGAGGATCCTATTTCAAATATGTATTTTCCCTGATCAAATGCCATCTTATTGGTAGGCATGTCCCAAAACCAGAGGTCAACACAATTTATGTCGATTCGTACTGTTTTAGTCTGGCCTTTTGGTATGGTCACTCTCTGAAAACCTTTTAACCTTTTAATAGGTCTCTGTAAAGATGCAGGGCTGTCAGGTGTTCTCATATAGACCTGAACTACCTCGTCGCCATCAAAACCTCCTGTGTTCTTAACATCTACACTTACATTAATTTTATCCTGTGGTGTAATAGAACTTTTGCTTATTTTGAAATTGGAGTATTCAAATGTTGTATAGGATATTCCATAACCGAATTCGTATGAAACATCTTTGTTAAAGTACCATAATGTACGGCCATTTTTACCATTTCCGCCTCTGAGGTTGTAATCTGTAATTGCAGGTAAATCGTTAACCGATTTATACCATGTGGCATTAAGTTTACCACCGGGAGTAGCATCGCCAAATAGAATGCTGGCTATTGCATCACCCTGAGCCTGACCATTGTATCCTGTAAAGATAATTGCTGCAACATTCGGTATGTTTTTGAATTCTTCAACCTCAACACAACCAAGTGTCTGCATCACGACAATAGTATTAGGATTAGCAGCCGCTACTTCCTTAATAAGTTCGACCTGGTTGCCTGGCAATAAAAGGGTGAGCCTGTCAGCTTCTTCAGTGGCTGTTTTTTCATCTGTCCCGACAAACACTATTGCAACATCTGAGGAGGCTGCAAGTGCCAGAGCTGCTTTATCAATCGGAGCATCCGGAGTTGCTTTGTAAACGAGGTAAAGAGTCTGAGGCCCGTTAAAACCTAATTTATTCACTTTTACTTTCATAAGACTGCCAGCTCCGTATACACCTCCTGATCTCGCTCCGGCTGCTACGTTTGCATTCAGAGTTGTGAGGAGATTACCTTCTGGAGAACCGGCTTTGACTTCAATAATACCACCTTCAATAGGAATATTTACTACAATTCCGATGGTATCCACATCTGTCAGATCAATATTTTCATATGCGGTCCACGATCCATCGTCAATAGTCCTGACCTGGTCAATTGATCCCATTCCTGAGCCAACGGTAATCCCTTTCGATGAAGAACTGTATTTTGTGGCATCATATTTAGTAACCGTACCATTCGATTTTCTTAATTCAAATCCTGCTATATAAAACAAGTTGCTTTTGTTAGAAGTGTTTCCACCTGAGCTATATGCCACCTCTGTCGATAAACCTTTCTCTGAAATATATTTCTTAATACCTGCCAGTGGTGTAATCATGTTTTCCTGTGCGGGTCTTCCTGAGTAGGGGCCAAGTTCTACTTTATCGGCCTGAGGACCGATTAAAGCGATTTTCTTATAATCGGCAGGATTTATTGGAAGCGCCTTCCTATTTATTTTTGCAACAATGTTGTTCTTTAACAGAACTGGGGTTTTTGTGGCAATTTCTTTTGCAAGTGACTTATTTTCAGGAGAACTTACAACATTAGGTTGTGCCAGTGCATAAGGAACCTTGCCTGCAGGATCAAATTCGCCTGTTCTCATCCTTACTGTAAATGTATGTAAAAGAGCTATATCGATATCTCCCATTGTGATAAATCCCTTTTTCAGAGCATCGATGGTATTTGCCTGATATACACTTCCGCAATCGGAGTCAACTCCGGCCTTAAGTCCCTGGGCTGTTGCTTCTGCTGCTGTTTTTACATAATAATGCCCTGTGTATATATCTTCTATTGCTGCACAATCACCGGTGATGTATCCTTTCATCCCATAGGTTCTTCTTGCAATTGAATCGAGGTATAGTTTGCTTGCTGAAGTAGGAACTCCGTTTACCCCGTTATATGACGACATAATTGAAGGTAGTTTATCTTTTTCAATAAGTTTTTTGTAAGGTGCAAGATAAAATTCCCTCATATCCCTGCTATCCATTTTTGAGCTGCTGACATGACGATCGAACTCACTGTTGTTTGCGAAGTAATGTTTTGCAGTAGGAACTGCTTTCAAATATGTTGGATCTTCACCCATCATTCCTCTTACAAAACCACCGGCAATCTGTTCAACAAGGAAAGGATCTTCTCCATATGATTCACCTGTTCTTCCCCACCTTGGGTCACGTATTGGTTCAACCACAGGCGACCAGAAAGTTAGTCCCTTGGTGCCAGTTGCAAATATTGCTCTGGCTTCATCCGATATGGCTGCTGCTTCCCTTTGAATAAGGGCTGGATCCCATGCTGATCCGGTAGCAACACTGTTTGGAAACGAAGTAGGAGCCACCAAACCGGCTGAAGGGTTGGCAGAGGTCAACACTCCGTGAAGAGCCTCACTCCAGACATTATAGGATTTTATCCCTAAACGTGGAATTGCAGCCATGTTATTGCCAAGCAGACTTTCTTTTTCTTCAAGAGTCAGCCTTGAAACAAGATCGGCAGCTCTTTCTTCAAAAGAATAGGTCGTATTTAAATAGATAGGCTCTTTTGAAGCCGGAGCGACTGGTTCACCAGCTCTGTTTGCCGTTAGAAAGAGAATCATTATTATCCCGGCAAATGTTGGTAAATACTGTTTAAGAATCTTTTTCTTCATGATAGAATTTTAGGGTTTATAGATAGTTGATAATAAGGTATGGGCATTTTTATAACTTATTTAAAATAAATATGATGAGTATCTTTCATCAGTAAAAATTGTATCAGATATTAAAGGTCTGTTTTTCATTCAGGTAAGATTCAGGGTTTTAATTACCAAATATAGCAATCAATTGAGTAAGCTGACTGGTGTATTTGAAAAATACTAATATACGGCTATTTTAATTCCGTTGAAAAAAACTCCGGATTTTTTACCTTAGTGGACTGAGAAATACAATAGGTTCTTTAGTTTATGAGCGCCTCCGATTGTTGATTTAATCCTTGTGTAACATCGCGCCTTAGCGACATGGTGGCAAAAAAGGCATTTCAGAATAACCTTATTGTATAATTTTCTGCATAATGTTTTAATAAACCTGTTAGATTTCACCTGTGAAAGCGTATAATTTCAATAACTATTTAACTGCAGGTAATTTGTAGAAACAAAAAGTCTTCTGCATTAACCTGTAGAAGTCGCTTCTTGTTTTGGGTATAACATCGAAAGAATAATTATAATGAACATATATAGTTTCTTAATGGTGAATTTTGAGATTTTTGTTTTATATTCACCTCATGAAACCATTGTTCCTGTAGCCTAACCAAACGACAATTAGTTTAATAATGAAATTGAACCTGCTTATTATTTGCCTGTTGCTGATAGCCAAACGATTTAAATAACCAACCTTAGTAAAAAACCTTAATCAGATTTTGGTATGAGAAAAACATTATTTTCTTTTTTATTGGCAGTTATAACTGTCAGCGGAACTTGTCTGGCACAAAGTGGTCAGGCTTCCAGTGCATTTGCTGTTACCACAGCGCATCCGTCGCCTTACAATCTTAATGGGTCTCAGTTCCCGCGTATTGAAGCTGATGCAAGCGTTACCTTTCAATTTAAAGCTCCGGATGCTCAGAAGGTTCAGGTTGCAATAAACAATGTTCCTTTTGATATGATCAAAGGTGCAGATGGTGTTTGGACCTACACCAGTGCTCCGCAGGATCTGGGTTATCGCAATTACTGGATGATAGTTGATGGCGCTATGGTTCTGGATCCCAATACAAACGCATTTATTGGCTATAGCCATATGTGCAATGGTTACGAAATACCTGATCCGGATGGTGGTTTTTACCAGTTAAATGATGTACCTCATGGAAATGTTCTCATAAAAAATTACTATTCAAAGACAACCAAAGGCTGGCGTCATATCTTCATTTATACACCTCCTGACTATGAAAAAAACACCTCTGCCCGTTACCCCGTTCTTTATCTTCAGCATGGTGGTGGCGAGGATGAAAGAGTATGGATTGAAATGGGAAGAACCAATTTAATCCTTGACAACCTGATTGCTGAAGGGAAAGCAAAACCCTTTATTGTTGTAATGGAAACCAGTGCTGCACTGAAACCTGGTGAAGTTGTTCCCGCTCCTCAGCCGCGTCCCGCACAACCTGCAGGTACTGCACAGCCAGCAGCACAGGGCGCACAACCAGCTGCGGCTCCACGTCCCCGCTTTTCATTTGATACCTACGAAGAGCTTATGATTAACGATCTTATCCCATGGGTTGACAGTAACTATCGTACATTGGCCTCTCAGCCGAACCGTGCTATGGCTGGTCTTTCTATGGGTAGCGCAGTAACCAGACAAGTGGCACTGAAACATCTCGATAAATTTTCCTCTGTTGGAATCCTTAGCGGTGGTTCTGTAGCTCCGGCAGACATAACAGACAAATCTAAAGTCAAATTAGTATTCATGAGTTTTGGCAGCCGTGAAAATGGTTCAGCCAATCTTAAAGCCGCTGCTGATGTGCTGAATCAGGCCGGCATCAAGAGTGTATCGTACGTTTCACCATTAACTGCTCATGAATGGCAGTCATGGAGACGCAGTCTTCGTGAATTTGCCATGCTTCTCTTTAAGAATTAAACATTCAAAACTTTGTAGTTATATTAATTGCTTTAATTAAAATTTAAAGGAGATTCTAAAATGAAAAAAAGATTAATTTCTATTTTACTGACTGTTATGGCAGTTAGTGGAGTCTGTTTGGCCCAATCGGGTCAGGCTTCAAACTATTTTAGTGCAGATACAGCACATCCGTCACCTTACAATCTCGCAGGCTCGAAGTTCCCGCGTATTGAACCCGATGCAAGAGTTACCTTCCAGTTTAAAGCTCCCGATGCTCAGAAGGTGCAGGTTGCTATAAACAACGTTCCTTTTGATATGGTTAAAGGTGCAGATGGTGTATGGACTTACACCAGTGCCCCTCAGGATCTGGGCTACCGCAACTACTGGATGATAGTTGATGGCGCTATGGTACTTGATCCAAATACCAATACATTTATTGGCTATAGCCATATGTGCAACGGATATGAGATTCCTGATCCTGATGGCGGTTTTTACCAGCTAAAAGATGTACCTCATGGAAATGTTCTTATTAAAAATTACTATTCAAAAGTAGCAAAAGGATGGCGTCATATTTTTGTATACACACCTCCTGACTATGATAAAAACTTAACCACCCGTTACCCTGTTCTTTATCTGCAACATGGTGGTGGCGAGGACGAAAGAGTATGGATTGAAATGGGAAGAACCAATTTGATTCTCGACAACCTTATTGCTGAAAAGAAAGTGAAACCGTTTATTGTTGTTATGGAAACCAGCGCTGTTGGTCCTGCAATGCCACGTGGCGCAGCTCAGGGTCCTGTTGGTGGTGGTGCTCCACGTGCTGGTGCTCCCGGTGCTTCAGCTGCTGGGGCTCCTGCTGCTGGCGCTCAAAGGGCTCCCGGTGCCCCCGGCGCTCCTGCTGCTGGTGCTCCACGTCAGGGTGGTATGATGGGTCAACCTGGTGGCGGTGCATACGGTCAGCTAATGGTTAACGATTTGATTCCTTATATCGACAGTAACTTCCGTACTCTTTCTGACCAGGCAAATCGCGCAATGTCAGGACTTTCCATGGGTGCTATGATGACCAAATCGGTTACACTTGCTAATCTTGATAAGTTCGCATATATTGGCCTTTTCAGTGGCGGAACAATTGCCCCTGCTGAGCTTACCGACAAATCGAAGGTTAAATTAGTATTTATGAGCTATGGAAGCCGTGAAGCTGGTTCAGCTAATTTAAAAGCTGCCGGCGATGCTCTGCAACAGGCAGGTATCAAGAATGCAACTTATATTTCTCCATTAACTGCTCATGAATGGCAATCCTGGAGACGCAGCTTACGTGAATATGCTCAACTATTGTTTAAATAATAAAAAAAAGGAAAATTTATGAAAAAGTATTTATTAAGTATTGTTTTACTATTGACTTTGTCGGGTACTCTGTGTATCGCGCAGACAACCCCGCCGGCAATTCTCGAAGATTTCAAACCTTCAACCAGGAACCAACCGCAACAAGAGTACCCAAAGGTGAACTCCCAGGGTTATGCTAGATTCAAAGTAGTGGCACCTCAGGCACAGAGTGTTGTTGTGAGCCTCGGACTAGGTGGTACAAGAGGAGGAACCCCGCTTGCAAAAGTTGAGGATGGTTCCTGGATGGCTACTACTGCAGGACCGATGGAAGAAGGTTTCCATTACTATCACCTGACTATTGACGGTGGCGTATTCAATGATCCCGGCACTTTAAACTACTATGGTTCCACACGTTGGGAAAGCGGTATTGAAATTCCTGCTCACGATCAGGATTTCTATGCGTTAAAGAATGTTCCTCACGGTAATGTGGTTCAGATCCTTTTCCCTTCAAAGAGTACAAACACCTCACGCAGAGCATTTGTATATGTTCCAGCCGGTTATGACAAAGACCAGAAAGCCCGTTATCCGGTGCTTTATCTGCAGCATGGTTGGGGAGAAGATGAAACAGCCTGGAGTAATCAGGGTACTGCAAATCTTATTATGGATAACCTTATTGCTGATGGGAAAATCAAACCTTTTATTATTGTGATGACCTATGGCATGACTAACGAAGGTGGCGGTCCTGGTGCAAGACGTCCTGCTGCAGCTCCTGGTGCTCCAGGTGCTCCCGGTGCTTCTGCTGCTCCTGCTGCTCCTCCGGCTCCCGGACAAGCTCCTGCTGCCCGCCCTGCTGGTGCTCCCGGTGCTCCCGGCGCTGGTGCCCGCCCTTCAATGAATATGAACAACGGCTTCGAGGCAGTTCTTTGTGATGAACTGATTCCTTATGTTGATGCCAATTTCCGTACAATTGCCGATCAGGCTCACCGTGCAATGGGTGGTCTTTCAATGGGTGGAATGGAGACTCATAGCATTACTTTGGCTCGTCCTGATGTGTTCTCATCTTTCTGCCTACTTAGCGGTGGTACATATAATGCTGCAGAAATAAAGGATAAATCGAAGGTTAAACTTATCTTCATGAGCTGCGGCAGTTTTGAAAGTCCTGATGGTGTAAAGAAAGCAGCTGTCGATCTTAAAGCAGCCGGTTTCAATGCTGTATCATTTGTTTCTGAAGGTACACGTCACGAGTTCCAGACATGGCGCAGAAGCTTGCTTGAAATGGCACAACTGCTGTTCAAGTAGTAACTGTATGATGAATACAAGAATGTCTTAAAAAACCATTTTGACCGCAAATTCCATTACTTAACGGAATTTGCGGTTATTTTTTTTCTACCTTTAACGCACCTCTTTTGAGAGTTTTGATATTATTAACTACCTAAAGTATCAGATGAAATACAAGTCTATTATTATTTTGTTTGCTACTGTTCTGGCAGGGGGTATCAGCTTTGCCCAGACAAACCAGACTGTGGCAGTGGAGGATTTCAAGCCGGCATCTACCAATCAACCGGGAAAACAATTTCCCCAGGTTAATTCTGAGGGTCGGGTCCGGACCAGCATTTCTGCACCCCAGGCGCTGAAAGTGCAACTCGATATAGGAGGTGCAAGATATGATCTTACCAAAGATGAGAAGGGTGTATGGACAGGTGAGTCTCGTCCATTAGATGAAGGTTTTCACTACTACCTTATTAATATAGATAGTGCACAGGTTCCGGATCCGGGAACCCTTTCCTTCTATGGAGTGAGCCGTTGGGGCAGTGGCGTTGAAGTTCCGGCTAAGGATCAGGATTTCTACGCGCTCAAAGATGTTCCCCATGGTCAGATTCGTCAGAATCTCTATTTTTCAAAGATTACCAACGCTTGGAGGAGGTGCTTTGTATATACCCCTCCCGATTATGATAAAAACATATCCGCCCGCTACCCGGTGCTGTATCTTCAGCATGGAAGCGGCGAAGATGAGACAGGCTGGGCTGTTCAGGGAAAAGCTAACCTTATCCTCGACAACCTCATTGCTGAAAAAAAGGCCCTTCCGATGATTATTGTTATCGATAATGGCTATGCATCGAAACCAGCAGCAGCTCCTCAACCAGGAACCGCCGCTCCACAAAGAGGAGCAGGTGGAAGCTCAGCATTCGAGGAAGTTATGATCAAAGAAATCATTCCGATGATTGATGCCTCTTATCGCACTATTTCTGACCGTGAACACAGAGCTATGGCCGGACTTTCGATGGGCGCCAATCAGACTATACAGATAACAATGAATAATCTCGACAAGTTTTCACATATAGGTGGCTTTAGCGGCACTTCAAACTACCCGAGTACAGAAACCATCGATCCTCTTACATTCCAGAACGGAAAGTATAAAGACGGAGCAGCTCTCAATAAGCAGATTAAGCTCTTCTGGCTTGGTCTTGGTACTAAAGAGCCAAATCCATTCCCCGGATCTGTTGGAGCATTTCGCGCTATGTTAGACAAATCCGGTATTAAATACGTCTTTTACCAATCTGTAGGCACAGCTCATGAATGGCTAACCTGGAGAAGAGACTTGTATCAGTTCGCACCATTACTTTTCAAATAATAAATACTTAAATAATTTTAATGAAATGAGAAAATCAATAATCTATTTGTCCCTGCTTTTTTTTGCTGGTTCAATGTGTAGTGCACAGGCACCGCAAACAGCACCAGCAGTACCACCTCCTGCCGATTCAAAACCGGCATCTACAAACATCGTCGGAGCTGAATATCCAAGGGTGGATGCACAGCGTCAGGCCATTTTCCGTATGCGTGCTCCGGATGCTCAGAGCATTGTGGTAAGTCTGGGTAACACAGCTTTGACTAAAGGTGAAGACGGCTTCTGGACTGGTACCACAAAGCCACTGGATCCTGGATTCCATTATTACACTTTGAGAATCAATGGTGTTGATGTGGCAGATCCTGCAAGTGAGGCATTTTTCGGATCAGGAAATGTAAGGAGCGGTATTGAAATTCCTGAAGAGGGAGTCGATTTTTATGACATCAAAAAAGTTCCTCACGGTGAGGTACGTTCCTTCTGGTATTTTGCCGCCTCCACAGGCGAGAATCGTCATGCCTACATTTACACTCCTCCGGGATATGATAATGACATTAAAAAAAGATACCCTGTACTTTATTTGCAACACGGTATGGGTGAAGACCGCCGTGCCTGGTCAAATCAGGGCCGCGCAAACTTTATTCTCGATAACCTTATTGCTGAAGGCAAAGCAGTACCAATGATCATAGTAATGGAAGATGGTGGTATTGCTGCCGGAATGGGTGGTGGCGGTGGTGCACGCCGTGCTCCGGGCCAGGGTGCACCAGGACAAGGTGCTCCGGGACAAGGTGCCAGACCTCAGGGTCAGGCTCCTGAAGCTCAGGGACAAGCTCCTGCACAGGCTGCCAACAGGGCTCCCGGTGGTGCCCCGGGAGGAATGGCTTCTTTCTGGGACGGTTTTGGCAGTGTGATTATCAAAGACCTTATTCCAACTATCGATGCAACTTTCCGTACACTTACCGACCGCGAACACAGGGCTATGGCTGGACTTTCATTAGGCGGTACCCAGACTTATGGGATAACCGAGGCTAATCTTGATAAATTTGCCAACATTGGTATTTTCAGCGCTCCCTTCGGTTTCCCCGGAGTTGAAACTGGTTATAAAGGCCTCCTGGCTAAACCAGCTGAATTTAACAAACAGGTAAAAGTTTTCTACATTAGTATGGGTTCAAAGGAAGGTGCAAACTCTGGTCGCGCTATTCACGAATCGCTCGATAAAGCCGGTATAAATAATGTATACTATGAAGCTCCGGGTACAGCTCACGAATTCCAGACCTGGCGTAAAGCTTTGAATGGTTTCGCTCAGCTGCTTTTTAAAAACTGATTATAGCTTCTGCTTAAAATGCAGATGAATTCTAATATATGAGTATCAGTAATCATGAATAAGATTTAAAAGCTTGAAAATCAATTTATTTACCCCAGCCCCAAGGGGAGTAAATTGATTTTCTTCGCTCCCCTTGGGGTCGGGGTAAACGAAGAAAATCAATTGCTTTTAATCATGATTGCCGGTACTCATTTTATTTTTTAAGATGGGTTACCACTATCACAATTATTTTGAAAATATGAAGTCTTATATTCTAATAGTATTATTGTCTCTGGCAGGAGCAGGAATAATTTTTGCTCAAAATGCTCCTGAAGGTGTTCCTGCATCAACTAACATAACCAATGCAAAGTATCCAAGGATACTGCCTGATAACCGTGTGGTTTTTCAGATTACAGCTCCTCAGGCAAAGAACGTTCAGATTGACCTTGGTAAGGTTTATGACATGCAGAAAGACGATAAAGGAGTCTGGACAGTTATCACTGATCCTCAGGTTCCCGGGTTCCATTATTACTCACTTGTAATAGACGGTGTTAAGGTCTCCGATCCGGCAAGCGAATCATTCTATGGAACAGGCAGAATGTCGAGCGCAATTGACATTCCTGAAGAAGGTACCGATTTTTACACTGTAAAAAATGTTCCTCATGGTGAAATTAGTAACAAAGTCTATTTTTCGAAGACCACACAAACATGGAGATACATGAACGTATATACACCTCCAAATTATACCAGGACAAATGAGCAATATCCTGTTCTTTATATACAGCATGGAGGTGGTGAGGATGAAAGAGGCTGGGCAGTTCAGGGGAAAACAGATATTATACTCGACAACCTTATTGCTGAGGGAAAAGCAAAACCGATGATCGTTGTAATTCCTAATGGCAACGTATCTAAACCGGGAGTAGCCGCAGGCGGATATAACGATGAGGCGATGGCTGCTTTTAAGGAAGAAATTGTTGGTAGCATTATACCTTTCGTTGAAAGCAATTACAGGGTAAAAACCGGCGCAGCCAACAGAGCCATATCAGGATTATCGATGGGTGGCGGGCAGGCATTTTATACCGGACTTCGTAATACAGATATTTTTGGAAATGTCGGTGTCTTCAGCACCGGTCTGTTTGGTGGCATACAACAGCAGTCAGCGTTTGATGCTGAAAAAGTGATCCCTGGAATCTTGTCCAAACCTGAGTCATTCAACAGCAGGCTGAAAGTGTTTTATATGTCTGTCGGCGAGCAGGATCCGCGAATAGAACCTACGAAGAAGCAGGTACAGACCTTTAGAAGCAGTGGTTTAAAGGTAGAATTTGCTTCGTTTCCTGGTGCACACGAATGGCAGGTGTGGAGGAAGTCACTACATGACTTTGCACAGAGGATTTTTAAGTAGTTTGTTCTATAATGCAAGGTGCTGGAAAGTTTAAGACTTTAACTCATATATTTTTAACAGTTTCAACTGGCTCTGGAAAGAGCCATATATGAATAACCCCCGGTGCAACCCTAATCTTTCATCACATCTCAATTTAAGTCAGGTGCAGTTTTAGAGAGGGAGATCCCTCTCCCGCTGAAGCGGGATCGGGATGACAGGTTGTTATTGGGTAACCAAAGGGAAAAAGAGGAGGTGCGCCGGAGGAGGGCACTGAAAAAGTATCCCTTATTAGAGTAGGAACTTAAAAAATCAGCTGGCAGGTGAAGTCCAAAATTTCATCTGCCAGTTTTTTTATTACAGTGCGAAGTGCAATTTTTTAGAGTTAAAGTCCTTCCGGGCTTATTATTTGGGATGCTTTTAGGTTTTTGGGGATTGGAAACTGTGTTAGTTCAATAATTTGAAGATCCTTTTCAGGTTTACAGTAAAAATAGCCATTGCACCCTGCATTTGCATGCTGTCAATTCCATACGAACTAGCCCTTCCGTATCCATGTATGTTTTTTAATTCACTATTTTTTGCTTCAATCTTATACCTGTGTTTTGCTTTTTCTTTGAAGTAATCTGTCTGTTGAAACTTCATTTGTTCCTGGTGTTCATCAGATTTAAGAGAGACAGAATAGCTTTTGGTTTTTGAGGCAGGTTTATAACATCCATTTTTTAATGTACATGTTTTACATTTTTCGACATCGAAGAAATAGGTATCTGTTTGGTTGGTGCTATAATTTTTCTTTCCCTGACGTGCTTTTCTAATAGCCATGTGTCCACCCGGACAGACAAACATTCCTGCATCTTTGTTGTAATCAAAGGTATTTTCATGTTTACGGAAGCCTTGCGTAACCGAAGGATTCATTTTTGCAACGATTTTTATATCCTGACCACTGGCCAACTCAAGGTTTTCCTTTCCAGCGTAGGCTGCGTCGCCAATGATAGTATTTACTTCAATCCCATTCTCTTGACTGGCTTCAAGCAATGCAGGCAGCTCAGGACCGTCACCCTTTTCTCCGGATGTCACTACAGCCGCTGTAATAATACGTTCCTCTGTCATAGCGATATGTGTTTTGAACCCAAAGAATGAGGTGTCCGCTGTTTTATGTCCTGTCCTGGCATCGGGATCCTTTGAGAGTGTATAATGATCCTGGGTATCTTCAATGGTTTCCTTCAACAAGTTTAGCTTTTCTTTTACTTTGGGCATTGACCGCAGCACTTCATCTAACTCTATCTCCTTTTCAAGTTTACCACAATATGATAACTCATGTTCCAGATCATTATCTTCGTTCTTTTCGGGCATTCGCCCTTTCCAGTTCTCGTCTGTAGAATAAACCACCTTGCGAAGCTGACGGGCTCTTTCCTTCAACACTTCAATGGGTGACAATGGGTTCGACCTGGATAATGAATGTGTCGCGTCAACAATAATGGACTTCGATCTTATGATGCCTTTTTCTATGGCAATGGAGACGGTCTTGCCTATCAGAAGGTTTAACAAATCTGTATCCTTCAACCGCAGTTTCCTAAATTTGGTAAGCGAACTCGGGTTTATGACACCTTCTTCAGGTGTCATTTCCAAAAAGTACTTGAAAGACATATCACAAAGGGAACGCTCAACTATATCCACATCCGATACATCATATATCGTTTTGAGTAACAGGTATTTGAACATGCGAATGGGGCTTTCAGCATTGCGCCCATTGGTTAAGCAGTATTTATTTACTAGCTCATCGTGTATGAACGAAAAATCGATTAGCTCGTTAATTTTTCGAAGAAGATTATCCTTGGGTACGATAAGGTTATATAAATCTGAGTAGGTACTAAGCTGAATCTTTTGTTGTTGTGCTAACATTTAAGTGCCTTTAATTCAGGCTTTAAGATACGAAAAAAGCAGTAAAATACAAAGTTTTCAACCTGTATTTTACTGCTAAATGTTTAATAATCTTGTCCGAGGGACTTTTTCAGTGCCCTCGCGCCGGAGGCGCACCTCCTCTTTTTCCCCTGCCTCAGAAACGATGCTGTCATTCCGAATGCAGCGAAGCGGAATGAGGAACCGAGTCCCGCAGTGTGGGACGAGTTCACCGAAGGTAATCCCCTTAGTTTCAAACGAGTTAAGCGAAGGTAATCCCGCCTAATCGGGAGGCTTTGCTCCTTCCCCCGTGGGGGAAGGTTGGGAAGGGGGTCGTTAACAAGAAAGACGCCTATTATGCCTGTCTCCTGATAGTCATAAAGAAAATATTCCTGCATTATTAATGTTTGTTAAGATTTATTAACAATATTTCACTAAAAGCTTTGTGATTAATTTTATTTTGATAAATTTGATCTGCAATCTTAAATATTATATGCCTGATTGTTTATTAATTCATTTTTTCATCCGGAGTTTAAACTATGTTTTAATTGGTTGCTCCTTGTGTAACTATCTTGTGATTCAAAGATAAGGCTCAACATGAAAACACCTGAATATAAATATATAACGAATGAATTTTAACCTATATGTAAATATAACCCTAAACCTAATTACCTAACTGCCTATGAAACAAAGACAATAAACACCCCTTTACTAATGAATCTTTTAGATTCAAACTTTAAACACATTAAAGTTTCCTTTATTTACTAAAGAAATTATTTTAGTTTTAAAAAATCATTTAATTATGAAACAAAAAACAATCAAACCTATTCCACTGTTTAAGTATGGAATACAAAAAGCTCTGCTAATCATTAATCTGGTTCTGATCGCTTTGATGATCAGTCCGTTGAAGATGAATGCAGCTGGCCCGGATAGTAATTCCGGAAGCATTCTGCAACAGGTAACTGTTACTGGAATAATAAAAGATGAAAATGGACAGCCGATGCCGGGTGTTAACATCCTTGTTGAAGGTACAACCTTCGGGAGCATATCCGACTTAAATGGAAAGTATACTATATCAGTACCCAATGTAAATGCAGTACTGGTATTTACATTTGTAGGCTACACCGAATTAAAAGTACCAGTTGCTGGTAAGACAAAAATCGATGTATCGCTTGTGCCTTCAGTGGCAAGCCTCGATGAAGTTGTAGTTGTAGGTTATGGAACGCAGAAGAAGAGTGACATTACTGGTTCTATTTCATCAGTCCGTTCAGATGCTCTCAAGAATATATCTGCCACTGATGCAGCTGCAGCCCTTCAAGGTAAAGCTGCAGGCGTTCAGGTTTTGAGCAATTCTGGCGCTCCTGGTCAGGGTGCAACCATCCGTGTACGTGGTTACTCCTCAAACTCAGGTAGTATCGGTCCACTCCTTATTGTTGATGGTCTTAAGGTAGATAACATTCAGTACCTTGAACCTTCTATGATTGAGTCTTATCAGGTATTGAAGGATGCTGCTTCTGCAGCTATTTATGGCGCCGAGGCAGGTAACGGTGTCATTTTGATTACTACTAAAACTGGAGCTAGTGGTACTTCCAGCCTTTCTTATGATTTTAGTTACACGACCCAGAGCCTTGCCAGAAAGCCGAAAATTTTCAGGGCTGCGGATTTTATCAAATATAAGGAAATGTCGGGTCTTCCTATCGATGCTGCATTGACAGCAAATGGTTATTCCGGCACAGACACCGACTGGTTCGATGTAGTATTCGCACCTTCCTCGAGCCCACAGCATACTATCACTTACCAGGGAGGAAATAAAATGGGAAACTTTTTTTCTTCCATTAATTATATAAACGATGATGGTATGGTAAGAGGTCCTAAGGATGTTTACAAACGTCTCACTGCTCAGATTAATGCTGACTATAATATTAAAGAATGGTTACAGGTAGGTACCAACAACTCTATAGAGAATTGGTCCACAAAATCTGTTAGTCAGCAGTCACAGTACAATTCAGTTATGAACTCAGCGATGACTCTCGACCCTCTGACCCCTGTTTACTATTCTTCTCCGACTGAGTTCGCCACAACTATGTTGAGTGCTTATAACGCAGGTAAGAATATACTCATTGATCCTACCAATGGTCTTTACTATGCTACTTCAAAGTATATAACAGACGATAGCGGTAACCCTTTGCTCCAAAGAGACCGTGTCGACGCTTCAAATGGAGGTATCAACCTTCGGGGTGTTATGTATGCAAACTTAAAGCCTGTAAAAGGACTTGTAATTACCTCTCGTTTCGGGTATAGAGTGGGACAGAGTAATTCACATAGTTATAATACTCCATATTATGCTACACCACAGGCACAGACAAATGACTACAGCATCTCTGCTGGTGCAAATACCAGCAGGTACTATCAATGGGAAAACTTCGCCAATTATAATCTTACCTTAAATAAACATAGTTTCACAGGTATGGCCGGTATGTCTTACATCCAAAATAATTCGGATAATGTTAGTGGCAATGCTTCAGGACCCGATATATTAACAGGATACGATCCGAACTTCCGATATCTTAATTATGTAAAAAGTAATGTGGTCAACGGCGTGGAATTGACAGCCAAGGGTTTCGGTAATGCGCCCGGCCAATCGGCTCAGTTAGGATATTATGGACGTTTGGTTTACTCTTACGACAATAAATACACCGTTTCGGGTAACTTCCGTGCCGATGCATTCGACTCATCTAAATTGTCAGCCAGCAACCGCTGGGGTTATTTCCCATCAATCTCTGCCGGCTGGACCGTCAGTAACGAAAAATTCTTTGCTAATATCCCAAAAAGTGCTCTCTCTTTCTTGAGGCTCCATGGTTCCTGGGGGCAAAATGGTAATATTAGTGCACTTGGCAGTTACCAATATAACACAACCATCAGTAAGAACGGCACATGGTATCAGTATGGTGTCACTAATACTGCTCCTTCATATGGTTCTTACCCTACAGGCTTAGCTAACCCAAATCTCAAATGGGAGACCTCAGAACAGTTAGACTTTGGTGTTGATATGAGATTTTTGAATGACAAGCTCTCTCTTACTGCGGGCCACTATACCAAGAAAACCAAAGATCTTCTCGTCTCTATTACCCCTCCAGCGGAAGTCGGTGTTGGCAGCACCACTGTCAACGCAGGTTCTGTTCTCAACCGCGGTTTCGAGTTCGAAACAACCTGGAAAGATAATATAGGTAGTGATTTTAGTTACTCTATCTCCGCTAACGTCTCTACACTACACAATGAGGTTACTTACCTCGATCCTTCCATAACACGCCTTACTGGTTCTACCGGCGGTGTATCTGGCACCAACAACCCTGTCTATTCGGCATTCGAGGTTGGTAAACCTATCTGGTACTTCAGAGGTTACAAGTATGACGGTGTTGATCCTACTACTGGTGCAGCAATTCTCAGGGATGTCAATGGAGATGGGGTGATATCTGATGCAGATATGACCTATATTGGAAAGGCAATTCCCGATTACACATATGGTCTTACCCTAAACCTTGGGTATAAAGGATTTGACTTGAACATATTTGGTAATGGCGTAGGAGGTTGTAATATCTTTACTGTGCTTTATCGTGCTGATACCCCAATGCGTAACTCACTTAAGTATTACTATGACAATGCCTGGACACCAACAAATACGGGTGCCTCTATGCCTGATCCTAAGGCAGTAGTTTCTGACTGGCATTTTTGGGGTTCTTCAGCTTCCATGTTCAGCGGTGCATACTTCAAGATCAAACAGATGCAGTTGGGCTACACCGTTCCTGCAGCAATTACAAGGAAGGCAGGCATCAGCAGACTGAGAGGCTATGTATCTTTGGATGACTTCATCACCTTTACTAAATATCCCGGAACTGATCCGGAAACAGCTACTTCTTCCAACAATGGTGCTTCCAGTAATGGCTATGATAACGGGACGTATCCTCAATCTAAGAAGGTTATCCTTGGTCTAAATGTTACATTCTAATTTAATATTTTAATAATATGAAAAAATATAAATATATACCTCTCTTTCTTTTTGTGGTGTTATTCATTGCATGCAATAAGAATAGCCTTGAAATTCCACAAAAGGGTGTCATTAGTCCAGATGCGTTTTATAAAACTGATGCAGATGCGCAATCAGCGCTCGTCGCTGCATACTCTAATTTTCATCAAAATATCGGCGGTAATGCTGGTATTTATAATGCTTACAATATACTTTACAACTACCCCTCAGATAACATACTCGCAGCAGGAGAGTTTTATGGCGACAATGATTTCTTAGCTGCCATCAATGAGTTTCGTTTTGATGCGCAAAATGAAGTTATTAGAAACATGTACCAAAAATTCTACTACGCTATCCGTTACGCTAACCTCGTTATCACTAATTTCAAATACGGGGATAGCCCAGTAAAAGACCGTTGTATTTCTGAAGCAAGGATTATGCGTGCATATTGTCATATGATGCTTGCAATGGCATGGGGTTCCCCTCCGCTTGTTACAGACATTCTTATTGGAACCTCCAGACCTGCAAACTATGCAAGCGGGCATGATGCTCTTCTTCAGTGGTGTGCAGATGAGTGTGCAGCTTCTGTCCAATATCTTGACGAGCGTATAAGCACAGCAGATAAAGATGGCGCTGTGAAAATTACCAAAGGTTTTGCCTGGACAGTTCAAGGAAAGGCTCTTCTTTACAAGAAAGACTATGCTGGTGCAAAAACAGCTCTTAAAAAAGTAATCACTTCAGGAAAATACGACCTTGTCGCTGGTGCAGATTGGGCCAATCTCTTCCATATTGAGGGCAACGGTTCCGCAGAGAAAATATTCGAGTTTAATATCCTTCTCAATTCCAATCTCTCAGCAACGTCTCGCACCACATGGATGGAAATAAATCTTTGGGGATATAGAACTTCCCATATGGCCGGTACTCCACTAATGCAAGCTGTCCAGGGATGGGGCGGTTTGGCTATTCAAGAAGACTTTGCCAATCAGTTCGCAGCAAACGATGGGGATTCTTATCGGCGCAAAGGTACGATGATGACTTATAATGAGTTTATTACTGGAATTGCATATCCTAACGACGCCAGCGTACCAACCACTGCGCAGAAACTTGCAGACCCGAAGAGAGGGATTAGTTATGCTACTGGCAATTACGGACAGAGCGCATACCTTCAGAGAAAGTTTATCGCTTCTTCAACAGATATTAATCAAACAAAAACTGTCAGTTACAGAAACTTCATCGTTGAAAGATACGCTGATGTGCTTCTCATGTATGCTGAGGCTTGTGCCCAGACAACCGACCCTGATGGTCTTCAATATCTCCAGAAGGTTCAGCAACGTGCAGGATCAGCATATATAAGTTCTGCATTAACTCTGGCTGATGTTAAGAAAGAAAGAAACTATGAGTTGTGGTGTGAAGGCTCAAGATGGATTGATATGAATCGTTGGGGAGAATTTGATAAAGCAAAGACTGCAGGAAAAAATATTCCATCACTTGTAGATGCTTTCTTTTCTTTAGGCGAGGCTGCTCATAGAGGATATGTCACTCACTCAGAGCCTAACGCGAGTAAAACAGTTGGCTTCGTGGCAGGTAAACACGAATATTTCCCTTATCCTTACAGCGAAACCTCGATTAATCCTAGCATAGTACAAAATCCAGGATGGCAATAAAAAAATCGTAAGAGTTTTTTAGCGCTATCACATAAATTGTGTAAACAAAAAGAGGGTGTCTCAAAAGGAGGGCACTGAAAAAGTATCCCTTATTAGAGTAGGAACTTAAAAAATCAGCTGGCAGGTGAAGTCCAAAATTTCATCTGCCAGTTTTTTTATTACAGTGCGAAGTGCAATTTTTTAGAGTTAAAGTCCTTCCGGGCTTATTATTTGGGATGCTTTTAGGTTTTTGGGGATTGGAAACTGTGTTAGTTCAATAATTTGAAGATCCTTTTCAGGTTTACAGTAAAAATAGCCATTGCACCCTGCATTTGCATGCTGTCAATTCCATACGAACTAGCCCTTCCGTATCCATGTATGTTTTTTAATTCACTATTTTTTGCTTCAATCTTATACCTGTGTTTTGCTTTTTCTTTGAAGTAATCTGTCTGTTGAAACTTCATTTGTTCCTGGTGTTCATCAGATTTAAGAGAGACAGAATAGCTTTTGGTTTTTGAGGCAGGTTTATAACATCCATTTTTTAATGTACATGTTTTACATTTTTCGACATCGAAGAAATAAGTATCTGTTTGGTTGGTGCTATAATTTTTCTTTCCCTGACGTGCTTTTCTAATAGCCATGTGTCCACCCGGACAGACAAACATTCCTGCATCTTTGTTGTAATCAAAGGTATTTTCATGTTTACGGAAGCCTTGCGTGACCGAAGGATTCATTTTTGCAACGATTTTTATATCCTGACCACTGGCCAACTCAAGGTTTTCCTTTCCAGCGTAGGCTGCGTCGCCAATGATAGTATTTACTTCAATCCCATTCTCTTGACTGGCTTCAAGCAATGCAGGCAGCTCAGGACCGTCACCCTTTTCTCCGGATGTCACTACAGCCGCTGTAATAATACGTTCCTCTGTCATAGCGATATGTGTTTTGAACCCAAAGAATGAGGTGTCCGCTGTTTTATGTCCTGTCCTGGCATCGGGATCCTTTGAGAGTGTATAATGATCCTGGGTATCTTCAATGGTTTCCTTCAACAAGTTTAGCTTTTCTTTTACTTTGGGCATTGACCGCAGCACTTCATCTAACTCTATCTCCTTTTCAAGTTTACCACAATATGATAACTCATGTTCCAGATCATTATCTTCGTTCTTTTCGGGCATTCGCCCTTTCCAGTTCTCGTCTGTAGAATAAACCACCTTGCGAAGCTGACGGGCTCTTTCCTTCAACACTTCAATGGGTGACAATGGGTTCGACCTGGATAATGAATGTGTCGCGTCAACAATAATGGACTTCGATCTTATGATGCCTTTTTCTATGGCAATGGAGACGGTCTTGCCTATCAGAAGGTTTAACAAATCTGTATCCTTCAACCGCAGTTTCCTAAATTTGGTAAGCGAACTCGGGTTTATGACACCTTCTTCAGGTGTCATTTCCAAAAAGTACTTGAAAGACATATCACAAAGGGAACGCTCAACTATATCCACATCCGATACATCATATATCGTTTTGAGTAACAGGTATTTGAACATGCGAATGGGGCTTTCAGCATTGCGCCCATTGGTTAAGCAGTATTTATTTACTAGCTCATCGTGTATGAACGAAAAATCGATTAGCTCGTTAATTTTTCGAAGAAGATTATCCTTGGGTACGATCAGGTTATATAAATCTGAGTAGGTACTAAGCTGAATCTTTTGTTGTTGTGCTAACATTTAAGTGCCTTTAATTCAGGCTTTAAGATACGAAAAAAACAGTAAAATACAAAGTTTTCAACCTGTATTTTACTGCTAAATGTTTAATAATCTTGTCCGAGGGACTTTTTCAGTGCCCTCCTCAATAGGACACCCTTCTTTTTTAATTAATAGAATTCGATTAATTTACTAGGAAACTATATTGTCTGGTTAAATTCTATTCCGTCCCTATGGGACTTGGAAGCATTTCCCAACCTGCGTTCTACCAATATCTTGTCCCTAGGGGACGATCCCGTCAGGGATCAAATATTGGTAGAGAAATAAAGTATCTAGGTTTCTTAAAGTCCCGTAGGGACACAATATAATAATGGGTTGTATAAGATTTATAGTTTTTTAACCGAACTCCAATAATTATGAATTAAATATTTAATAAATATCGGTTATCAATAATAATCTTAAAATAATCGAGTATGAGATTACTCGCTAACGCTCGGATTGACAGTATTTTTTATACAACAACCCAACCTTGTCATTCCTAGTTTTCATATAAAAAATTTGCACATCAGGGATTATGACAACTTAAAGATTCTTTTGGTCCTTCTATACGAAAGGAGATCCCTCATCCATTCACTCCATATTTTCCTTTTATCTCGGACTTTGGTGGATGAATGAAGGATCTCCCAATCTCTTAACGAAAATAACTATGAGCTCATAATGTGTTTGTTACAAAATGTTGTCATTAGTAGCGACAGCGAGGAATCCCCATCATCTATCTTGATATTTTGATTTAATTCCAATTCAATTATTATTCATTCCCGATACTCATTAAATATTTTATAGGCGTATCCATATTTTTACTATTTTTATCAGTGCCAGTTCTAGCAAAACAGAGGGGATGGCGGGGGAATATTTTATTCGATTTTGCTTATGGTCAGGCTTTGAGCCTTAAAGTCAGATACTCTTTAACCTATTATCAATCTATAATTAACCTACAATGAAAAAATGTCTTTATTCTTTTACGGTGTTGATGTTACTTTTCAATGCTTTTATAATTAGTGCTCAGGATATTCCGCCTACAACATCCCTGGTATATCCCGGTACTGACGGTAAGCTTGTTTATGTTGCTGATAGTCTGGGTAATAAAATCCCTGATTTCTCAAACGCCGGATACAAAGGCGGCGGTGTACCAATCCCTTATGTAGCAATTAAAGCAACTTTATGGCCAGTTGTGGGAGATAATTCAGTAAACATACAGGCTGCTATCGACAAGGTTTCAGCACTTCCGCAGGATGCTTCCGGGTTTCGGGGTGCGGTACTGCTGAAAATGGGGTTATATAGACTTGAAAAACCCTTATACATAAAAGCTTCTGGTGTTGTTCTGCGTGGTGAAGGAATGAGTGATATTGGAACCATTCTTTATGGTATTTTACCTCCCCGCGATCCAAACGCTACTGGCAGGCAACGAATGGCAAGACCCGATTTGATAAACATTGGAGCAGAAAAAGGAACTGAATCGTTAGAAGACAGTAAGCAGGCAATTACTGATAATTATGTTGCTTTTGGGGCCGTAAGTTTTAATGTGAAATCTGCCAAGGGTTTTAAAAAAGGTGATAAAGTAATTGTTAAACGCTTTGGTAATGCGGCCTGGGTTAAAGAATTGAATATGAAAGATGAAATAGCTAACAGTGGTGCCTGGAAATTTGATATCAATTATGATCGTGAAATTATTAATATCAATGGTAACACTATTACTGTTGATGCCCCCATTTTTACGGCCATCGACTCACGTTGGGGCGGAGGCGAACTAGCAAAATACAATGATAATCGCATTGAACAGTCAGGCATTGAAAATCTGCGCGGTATATCGGATTATAATCCAACGGTACGCACCACAACTTATGGTAACATGGACCGTGACAAGTTGAAAAAAGAGAATCAATACCAGGGAGATGAATATTATTCTGATGAAAATCATTATTATAATTTTATCGGTTTTACCAATGCTAAAAATGGTTGGGTACGCAATGTGACAGCCTTGCATTTTGTCTATAGCGCTGTAATAACGAATGGCGGAACGAAATGGATTACTGTTCAGGATTGCCAGTCAATGGAACCTGTTTCTGTTCGGGCGGGTGGCAGACGATTTACATTTAAAATGAATGGTCAGTTCTGTCTGGTTCAAAGATGTTTATCCTACAAAGGCCGTCACTCTTTTGCAGGAGAAAGCGCCACTGCAAGTGGTAATGTATTTCTGGACTGTAAAGCCATCTATCCCTACGCTACCAGTGAACCTCATGGCTACTGGGTAAATGGTATACTTTATGACAATGTTCAGGCGCCATTATCAGCCCGGTACTGGGACTTTATCATGGGTTGGGCAGGAGCCAATACTGTTTTCTGGAACTGTGAGGGTGATTTCCTGGTTCAAAGTCCACCAACAGCTGCAAACTATTCTTTTGGACATATCGGTGTGAATGCAACTGTATTTAACGCTGCTTTGCAGGATTTAACAAAACCAAACGGACATGTTGAATCGATGGATAAACATGTTACCCCAAGAAGTTTATACCTTACTCAGTTAAATGAAAGACTTGGTGAGCAAGCTGTTACAAATATTTCAAAATAAAAACAATAATCTCATTTTCAACATGAAACTAATAAAATATTCTTCAGTCTTGTTGATGTTTTTTATCACTGGACTTACTGTTCTGGCCCAGGACATTCCACCAACAACTTCTCTGGTATATCCCGGCACTGATGGCAAGCTGGTCTATGTTGCAGATAGTCTGGGTAATAAAATCCCTGACTTCTCTAATGCAGGATACAAGGGCGGTGGTGTAGCCATCCCTTATGTAGCGAACAAGGTAACTGTCTGGCCGGTTGTGGGCGATAATACCGAGAATATCCAGGCAGCAATCGATAAGGTCTCTGCTCTTCCTCTTGATGCTTCAGGGTTCAGGGGCGCTGTCCTTTTGAAAATTGGTACTTACAATCTTGAAAAACCTGTAACAATAAAAGCATCCGGAGTGGTTCTGAGAGGAGAAGGGATGACTGAAATAGGAACTATCCTTATCGGTAAAATTCCTAAAGACAGACAGGCCTATGGCAGAGGTGGCCTTGTAAACATAACTGGCCCTACAGCAATAGCCCCTCAGGAGGACACAAAGCAGACAATTACTGATAAATATGTTCCTGTTGGAGCACGTTCCTTCAATGTTGTGTCTGCCAAAGCGTTCAAAGTTGGAGACAAAGTGTTGGTGAGACGTATTGGTAATCAGGATTGGATCAAGGAGATAGGGGAGGATAGTATCGGTGCCGGAAGAAACAGATGGAGACCTTTTAATATTACTTACGACAGGGTAATTGTCGACATAAAGGGAAATACCATTACCACCGATGTAACTATTTTCACAGCCGTTGATACCCGCTGGGGTGGTGGCGAGATTCTTAAATACAATGATGAACGTATTGAACAATCGGGAGTTGAAAACCTTCGTGGTATTTCAGAATTTAACCCGACCGTACGAACCAAAAATTATGGCAATATGGATCGCGATAAATTAGATCCTAAATTTCAATATCAGGGTGATGAGTATTATTCTGATGAAAATCATGTTAGTAATTTTATTGTTATTACCAATGCAAAGAATGCCTGGGTAAGGAATATCACTGCTCTTCACTTTGTAACAAGTGTAGTTCAAACCAATCCGGGCGCAAAATGGGTAACAGTGCAGGATTGTGAATCGTGGGAGCCGGTTTCTCCAAGGGTAGGAGGAAGACGTTTTATTTACCAGATGAATGGTCAGCTGTGCCTTGTACAGAGGTGCTTCTCACAAAAGGGGAGACATTCATTTGTTCTTCAGAATGCTGAAGCCAGCGGAAACGTGTACCTGTATTGTACTGCCGTTAACCCTTACTCTACAAGTGAACCACATAACCATTGGGTTAATGGAATTCTGTATGATAACGTAAAAGCTCCGCTTACCGCCAGGTATTGGGACTACATTATCGGATGGGCCGGTGCAAATATTGTATTCTGGAATTGCGAGGGTGATTTTCTCGTACAGAAACCACCAACAGCACAGAACTATTCCTTCGGACATATCGGTGTAAATGCTGTAATATTTAATGCAGGCTTGCAGGATCTTACAAAGCCAAACGGGCATGTAGAATCAATGGACTACCATGTTGCTCCAAGAAGTCTCTATCTAACACAACTTAAAGAAAGATTAGGGATGGATGCTGTTAAAAATGTTATTAAAGACAGCCAGAAAATAGAATAGTATTTTAGGCTTTTTAGTTTCTTAACTAAGCCGCTGGGATCGTTTGATTAACCAGCGGCTTATTATTTTATTGCTGCCTCTTTATGGAGTTTTTGGAGAAATATTCTTCATTGTTAATTACTAGTGATGCGTTAATTTTTAAATATATTTTGTAACATATAGATATCTAACTAATTATGAAAGCTCTTTGTTTTTTTGAAATGAATCGATGTAATAACCCCGAAGGGGTTTAATTTAAATAACCGTGGGTGCAACCCACGGTAAAGACGATATGCCCCTTTGGCAACCCTGCAGGGGTTGAATAATGAACGCAATATACCAGTCTAATATTCAGCCCCTTCAGGGCTGTGACATTCCTTTTATTGTTGACCGTGGGTTGCACCCACGGTTATTCAGATTGAGCCACTTCGTGGCACTATTAACATTAAAATCAAACGCATCGGTAGTAATTGTAAATTCAGAATATCTCAGATTAGTTATACATTGTTAAATGATATCATATAGCTGTGATTAATTTGTGAGCGACTCATATATTTTTTACTTTTATAATTGTTATTTTCCACTAACTTCAAAATTTAACCAGAGTACTTAAAAATAACTATCCACTTAAGAGCCAGGTAATAATGGCTTTTTGAAATAGACATAACTAATTATTAATCTTTATACTAAGCTACCATGAAAATCATTTTTTGTTCAATTGCTTCTTTGATGTTCTTTGTGAACGGATTTGGGAGTAATTTAAATAATCCCGGATCTGCCAATAAAGCGCAACAAGTTCCTGAAAACCATGTATCTGTTAAGGATATACCACCGACAACCACTCTTGTTTATCCCGGGACTGACGGCAGACTGGTATATGTTTCTGACAGTCTTGGAAATAAGATCCCTGATTTCTCAAATGCCGGATACAAAAGCGGTGGTGTTTCTATCCCATATGTTGCAATAAAAGCTACAGTATGGCCTGTGTTAGGGGATAATTCAGTTAATATTCAAGCAGCAATCGATAAGGTATCTGCAATGACACCAGATGCTTCAGGTTTCAGGGGAGCGATACTCCTGAAAATTGGCACATATAATCTTGAAAAACCTCTGTATATAAAAGCGTCAGGTGTCGTACTCAGGGGAGAAGGGATGAGCGATATCGGAACAATCCTTGTCGGTAATCTTGCAAAAGAGGGCCAACCCAGAACTGGTGGAAGAGCGGCATTGGTAAACATAGATGGTACTGCAATTAAAGCAATGGAAGAGACTAAACAAACTGTTACTGACAAATATGTACCAGTCGGTGCACGCAGCTTCAATGTTGTATCTGCCAAAGCTTTTAAAGTGGGTGATAAAGTTCTTGTACGCCGTATTGGCAACCAGGATTGGATAAAGGAGATAGGGGAGGACAGTGTTGGAGCCGGGAGGAGCAGATGGAGACCATTTAATATAACATGGGACAGGGTAATTACCGAGATAAAAGGTAATGCGATTACAATAGATGCTCCCATCTTATGCGCTATCGAGACACGATGGGGCGGAGGTGAGATATTAAAATATGATGGACAGGGACGTATTGAACAGGTTGGGATAGAAAATCTCCGCGGAGTGTCAGATTATAATCCTGGTGTGCGTACGACATCTTATGGTAATATGGATCGTGGAAATTTTGATGACAAGACCAGGCTTCACTACGAAGGTGATGAATATTACTCTGACGAGAATCACTATTACAACTTCATAAGTTTATCAAACACAGTAAACGGTTGGGTTCGGAATATCAGCGGACTTCACTTTGCAAGCAGTGTCGTGAATGCTGGTAATGGAACGAAATGGATAACAGTACAGGATTGTGAATCGTGGGAACCAGTATCAATAAGAGCAGGAGCCAGACGGTTTACATTTCAGTTAAGTGGTCAGCTTTCACTTGTCCAGAGATGTTTTTCACAAAAAGGGAGACACTCATTTGTATTGGGAACAAATGCTACCGGTAATGTTTTTCTTGATTGTGAAGCAATTAATCCATATGCCACCAGTGAGCCACATGCAAACTGGATAACAGGTTGCCTTTATGATAATGTTAAAGCCCCTCTCACAGCAAGATACTGGAAAGACATAAACATCGGATGGGCAGGAGCTAATATTGTTTTCTGGAATTGTGAAGGTGATTACCTTATGCAAAGTCCGCCAACTGCGACAAATTATTCATTCGGGCATATAGGTATAATCGCTTCGGTATACAATGTTTTTTTCCAGGATCTCACTAAACCACGGGCTCATGTTGAATCAATGGATTACCATGTTGCTCCCAGAAGTCTTTATCTTACTCAACTTAAGGAGAGGCTGGGTATGGAAGCTGTTAATAATGTGATTAAGAAAGACCAGGCTCCTGATTGGCCTTTCTGATCCGGCTGGATAAATATAAAAGAGGCTGTCTTAATTCGAGGGCACTGAAAAAGTCCCTCGGACAAGATTATTAAACATTTAGCAGTAAGATACAGGTTGAAAACTTTGTATTTTACTGCTTTTTTCGTATCTTAAAGCCTGAATTAAAGGCACTTAAATGTTAGCACAACAACAAAAGATTCAGCTTAGTACCTACTCAGATTTATATAACCTGATCGTACCCAAGGATAATCTTCTTCGAAAAATTAACGAGCTAATCGATTTTTCGTTCATACACGATGAGCTAGTAAATAAATACTGCTTAACCAATGGGCGCAATGCTGAAAGCCCCATTCGCATGTTCAAATACCTGTTACTCAAAACGATATATGATGTATCGGATGTGGATATAGTTGAGCGTTCCCTTTGTGATATGTCTTTCAAGTACTTTTTGGAAATGACACCTGAAGAAGGTGTCATAAACCCGAGTTCGCTTACCAAATTTAGGAAACTGCGGTTGAAGGATACAGATTTGTTAAACCTTCTGATAGGCAAGACCGTCTCCATTGCCATAGAAAAAGGCATCATAAGATCGAAGTCCATTATTGTTGACGCGACACATTCATTATCCAGGTCGAACCCATTGTCACCCATTGAAGTGTTGAAGGAAAGAGCCCGTCAGCTTCGCAAGGTGGTTTATTCTACAGACGAGAACTGGAAAGGGCGAATGCCCGAAAAGAACGAAGATAATGATCTGGAACATGAGTTATCATATTGTGGTAAACTTGAAAAGGAGATAGAGTTAGATGAAGTGCTGCGGTCAATGCCCAAAGTAAAAGAAAAGCTAAACTTGTTGAAGGAAACCATTGAAGATACCCAGGATCATTATACACTCTCAAAGGATCCCGATGCCAGGACAGGACATAAAACAGCGGACACCTCATTCTTTGGGTTCAAAACACATATCGCTATGACAGAGGAACGTATTATTACAGCGGCTGTAGTGACATCCGGAGAAAAGGGTGACGGTCCTGAGCTGCCTGCATTGCTTGAAGCCAGTCAAGAGAATGGGATTGAAGTAAATACTATCATTGGCGACGCAGCCTACGCTGGAAAGGAAAACCTTGAGTTGGCCAGTGGTCAGGATATAAAAATCGTTGCAAAAATGAATCCTTCGGTCACGCAAGGCTTCCGTAAACATGAAAATACCTTTGATTACAACAAAGATGCAGGAATGTTTGTCTGTCCGGGTGGACACATGGCTATTAGAAAAGCACGTCAGGGAAAGAAAAATTATAGCACCAACCAAACAGATACTTATTTCTTCGATGTCGAAAAATGTAAAACATGTACATTAAAAAATGGATGTTATAAACCTGCCTCAAAAACCAAAAGCTATTCTGTCTCTCTTAAATCTGATGAACACCAGGAACAAATGAAGTTTCAACAGACAGATTACTTCAAAGAAAAAGCAAAACACAGGTATAAGATTGAAGCAAAAAATAGTGAATTAAAAAACATACATGGATACGGAAGGGCTAGTTCGTATGGAATTGACAGCATGCAAATGCAGGGTGCAATGGCTATTTTTACTGTAAACCTGAAAAGGATCTTCAAATTATTGAACTAACACAGTTTCCAATCCCCAAAAACCTAAAAGCATCCCAAATAATAAGCCCGGAAGGACTTTAACTCTAAAAAATTGCACTTCGCACTGTAATAAAAAAACTGGCAGATGAAATTTTGGACTTCACCTGCCAGCTGATTTTTTAAGTTCCTACTCTAATAAGGGATACTTTTTCAGTGCCCTCCGCCGGAGGCGCACCCCTCTTTTTTCCCCTTTCTCCTCGACAACGCTGTCATTCCGAATGTAGCGTAGCGGAATGAGGAATCCCCTTAAGTTGAGTCGAGTTAAGCTAAAGGAATCCGGCCCTTGTACTCAATTCTATTTATGCCTCCCCTTCAGCACTTCTTCCACGTTTTGAAAATGAACATCTTTAGCCTTTAATAAAATAAGCAGGTGGTAAAGCAGATCGGCGGCTTCATTTTTGAACAGGTCAATATTGTTATCCTTCGATTCGATTACTAATTCAACCGCTTCCTCACCAACTTTCTGGGCAACCTTATTTATTCCTTTTTTATATAATTTGTTGGTATAAGAGTCCACAGAGTCGTTCTCAATGCGTTGTTCAATTACCCGTTCCAACTCATAAATAAATCCTTTTGCAGTCTCCTCTCCAAAGCAGGCTGTACTACCAGTATGGCATACCGGACCGGCAGGATTTACTTTTATCAGGATTGAATCATTATCGCAATCAGAGAGTATTTCTTTGACAAACAGAAAATTTCCGGAGGTTTCTCCTTTTGTCCAGAGACGGTTCTTACTCCTGCTGAAAAAGGTGACCTTGCCCTCTTTTTCTGTTTTACCTAGCGCTTCTTCATTCATGTAACCTACCATGAGAACCTGCATGGTATTATTATCCTGGATAACGACCGGTACCAGGCCGTTTCCTTTGCTAAAATCTATTTGTTTCATATCGAATATCTTTTACTTTCAATTTTAAGACCTCTGTGGATCTCAAAGTATCCTCATCTGGTGTTTTCTTACTAACGACCCCCTTCCCAAGGGGCTGTCTAAAAAGTCTTTTCTAACCGCAAAGTACGCAAAGGTGGCGCAAAGGACGCAAAGTTAAAACATTGTAACAAAGCTCTTTGCGATCTTTGCAATTTTCTTTGCGACCTTTGCGGTTAATGGATTTTGACTTTTTCAACAGCCCCAGCAGAACCTCCCGCTTCTTCGGGATTAGAAAGGGGGTGCTATCTGGCTCATACACAGAGTTAAAATGTGTTATCATCTTACTGAAATATTTTCTTTTTTCAGATAACTTTTCAACTCTCTTATATCAATATCTCCAAAGTGAAATATACTTGCTGCAAGAGCTGCACTGCAATCAGTATTATTGAAAACCTCCCTGAAGTGTTCCATTGCTCCGGCTCCACCTGAAGCTATTACCGGAATATTCACGCTACTGCTCACCTCTGCAGTTATGTCGATCGAAAACCCCGATCTGGTTCCATCATTATTCATAGAGGTCAGAAGTATTTCGCCGGCGCCAAGCTCCTCAACCCTTTTAGCCCAGCTCAGGGTCCGATGTTCAGTGGGTGTTCTTCCGCCATTTACAAATACAATCCATTCATTGTCTATATATTTTGTGTCAATCGCGACAACAACGCACTGACTGCCAAACTGTCCTGCAATTTCTGAGATAAGTTCCGGGTTCCTTACTGCTGAAGAATTCACTGTGACCTTATCAGCTCCGGCTTTAATAAGTACTGAAACATCTTCCACCGTATCTATACCTCCTCCGACAGTAAACGGGATATTTATTTCGGCAGCAATTTTTTCGACAAGTCCGGCAAGTGCTTTTCGTTTCTCTATTGTAGCCGTGATGTCGAGGAATACAAGTTCGTCAGCACCTTGTTTCACATACTCCTTTGCAAGTGCTACCGGGTCGCCGGCATCAATAAGATTTAAAAAATTTATTCCTTTTACTGTCCGTCCGTCCTTTATATCAAGACATGGTATAATACGTCTTTTTAACATAGTGTTCCCAGTTCTTTTAATGTAATTTTCCCTTCATAAACAGCCTTCCCGATAATTGCTCCTTCGCATCCTGCTTTGCTCAATTTTTCGATATCCTTTAATGATGTAATCCCACCACTCGCAATCAGGTTTATTTTAACTGCCGCCAACAGTTCAATATAAACATCAGTGGATGGGCCCTGAAGCATCCCATCTTTTTTAATATCTGTGCAAATAGTGTATTTTACTCCTTTCGATTTATAATCAGCAATGAAGCTTATAATATCTTTGTCGGAGTTTTCGAGCCAGCCTCCCGTTGAGACTTTTCTGTTGATAAAGTCAGCGCCGAGTATCAGTTTTTCCTGACCGAGTTTTGATAACCATTCCAGAAACAATTTCGGGTCTGTAACAGCGATACTACCTGCTGTAACCTGTCGGGCTCCGGCGTTAAATACAGTAAGGACATCTTCGTAAGTTCTCAGCCCACCTCCAAAATCAATTTTAAGGCTGGTTTTCTCTGCAATTTTTTCCAGTACTTTCAGGTTTTCAACCTTTTTATTTTTAGCACCGTCAAGATCGACAAGATGAAGGTATTTCAGGCCATTATCTTCAATCTGTCTGGCTACCTGTAGCGGATCTTCGTTATATATTTTCTTTGTATTAAAGTCACCTTTAGTTAACCTTACACATTTCCCCTCAATAATATCAAGAGCAACTATTATTCTCATAATTCCAGAAAGTTTTGTAAGATTTTTTCTCCGATATCTGCTGATTTCTCTGGATGAAACTGAGTTGCGTAAAAATTCTCATGTTGCATAGCCGCACTAAACGGAAGAATATATTCGCATGTAGCAATTGTATGCGATGATATTTCAGCATAATAACTATGAACATAATACACATTGTCGCTCATTTCTATCCCTTTAAAGAGATTACCTCTCAAGGTAAGGAAATTATTCCAGCCCATATGGGGGATTTTATCAACCGGTGGAAACAGCCTTACATCCGCATTAAAAATTCCAAGACACTTTGTATCAGCTTCTTCTGAGTATCTGCACATGAGCTGCAAACCCAGGCAAATGCCAAGAACAGGTTGTTTTAAAGAAGTAATGGTTTTAGCTAATCCTCTGGCATTAAGATAATTCATTGCTGAACCTGCCTCGCCCACGCCCGGGAAAATTACCTTCTCTGCTTTTAATAACGCATCCGGATTGTCAGTAATAATACTTTCATATCCGAGCCGGGAGAGAGCATTCTGTACCGATTTTATATTTCCGGCATTATATTTCAGGATTGCTATCATAGACTACCTTTAGTTGATGGTAAATTGAAGTTATCAGTTTGTTTAACAGCCATCTTTAATGTTTTTGCGAATGCTTTGAAAATAGCTTCTGTTTTGTGATGTTCGTTCTCTCCTTCAGCTTTTATGTTCAGGTTGCATTTTGAACTATCGCTGAACGATTTAAAGAAGTGATAGATTAATTCAACAGGCAATTCTCCTATTCGTTCACGGAGAAACTTTACTTCCCACACGAGCCAGGGTCTTCCTCCGAAATCGAGTGCTACCTGTGCAAGACAATCATCCATCGGCAAGGTGAAACCATATCTTTCGATACCTTTTTTACCTCCAAGTGCTTTAAGTACTGCCTCTCCAAAAGTGATGGCAACATCTTCAACAGTATGATGTTCGTCAATTTCCAGATCTCCTTTAGCATTTATAGCAAGGTCGATATTTCCATGGCGTGCAATTTGCTCGAGCATATGGTCGAAGAAACCTATTCCGGTGCTTATTGAACAACTTCCTGTTCCATCGAGGTTTACTTCTACCTGAATAAGTGTCTCATTTGTTTTTCTCTCTATCCTTGCAATCCTTGGTTTCTTCTTAAGGTATCTATATATTTCATTCCAATCGATAGTTGACAGATCCGCATCAGCACATTTTTTCTTATTGATAAATATTGCTTTGCATCCAATGTTTTTTGCCAGTTCAACATCGGTGAGCCTGTCTCCTATAACAAACGAAGATTCCAGATCAACTCCCTGGGCAAGGTATTTAACAAGCATTGCCGTTCCCGGTTTTCTGGATGGGGAATTCTCGTGAGGAAAAGATCTGTCGATAAATATTTCACTGAATATAATGCCTTCACCTTTAAGTATTTCGATCATTTTATTCTGCACGGGCCAGAATGTATCTTCAGGATAGGAAGGAGTCCCCAGGCCATCCTGGTTAGTTACCATAACAAGTTCATAGTCGGTCTCCTTAACTATTTTTGATAAACAGGAAATTACTCCCGGAAGAAAAAACATTTCCTCAAAACTCTCCACCTGCTCATTGGGTGGTTCGATTAAAATGGTGCCATCTCTGTCGATAAAGAGAACCTTCTTCATAACGAAATTGATTTTAGGGCTTTAATAAGTTTGTTGTTTTCCGATTTGGTGCCAACTGTAATACGTATACAATTCTCAACAACACTGTTACGGTTTCTTACGATAATGCCCTTGTCGACCAAATACTTATATACATAATTTGCATCCTTCACTCTTACAAGCAGAAAGTTGGCATCCGATGGAAATACAGTCTCAGCTATCTTTAATTTTTTTAATTCTGACGATACTCTTTCTTTCTCGTTTATGATCGTAGTTGCCTGATTTTTACTGGCATCTATATTCTCCAATTTCTTAAGGGCAGCTTTCTGGTTAATGCTACTGATATTGTACGGAGGCTTCATTTTATTGAAGTACTTTATGACAGCCTGGTTTGAGAATGCCATTCCAACTCTTGCTGCTGCAAGTCCGAATGCTTTACTGAAAGTCTGCATAACGATCAATCCCGGATATTTGTCAACCAGTTTTAAAAACGAAGGTCTGCTGCTAAAATCAATATAAGCTTCATCGATAACCACAATACCGTTAAAGGTCTTAATTATATGTTCCACGTCAGCAGCTTTCATACAATTACCTGTGGGGTTATTGGGTGAACAGATAAATATCAGCTTCAGGTTTTGATCTGACAGGTATGGTTCAGTTTTCTTTATGTCGATCTGAAAATTCTCATCCAGAGGGACCTTTATGATTTGCACATCGTTCACAGAAGCTGAGACCTCATACATCCCATAGGTAGGAGAGAAAGTGAGTGCTTTGTCGATACCCGGACTGCAAAATATTCTGAAGCACAGATCAATGATCTCATCACTTCCGTTACCAAGGAAAATATTTTCCTCACTTACCCCTTTTATTTTCGAGATAGCCGATTTCAACTTTCTCTGATAGGGATCGGGGTAACGGTTTAAAGTTCCAAAGGGATTTTCATTTGCATCTATAAAGATGGCGGCATCTCCCTTAAAATCATCCCTTGCACAAGAGTAAGGGATAAGATTTAACACGTTCTTCCTTACCAGTTTATCAATATTTACCATTCTCTAAGCTTTTTAATCTGACAATAACAGCGTTTCTGTGACCTGACAATGACTCTGCCTCTGCCATCACCTCAATAGCTGGTCCCAGGTTTTTAATTCCTTCGCTGTTCATTTCCTGGAAAGTTATTTTTTTAAGAAAACTTTCTGTTGATACACCACTGTAACTTCTTGCGAATTCATTCGTGGGAAGGGTGTGGTTTGTTCCGGAGGCATAATCTCCAGCACTTTCGCAGCTGAAGCTTCCTAAAAAGACAGAACCTGCGTTTATTACTTTTTGAGCAAGTATTCCCGGAAGCGCTACGTTAATAATTAAATGTTCAGGTGCATATATGTTGCTGAGACTAATGCAGTCATCAAGTGAGGGTAAAAGTATCATCATGCTGTTTTCAAGTGCTTTTTCAGCAATATTCTTTCTGGGAAGTTGCTGAAGCTGCAGCTCCAGTTCCGTTTTTACCCTTGATATAAGTTGTTCATTATCTGTCAGCAGAACAACCTGGCTGTCAGGTCCGTGTTCAGCCTGTGAAAGAAGATCTGCCGCAATAAACACAGGATTTGCTGCCCCGTCGGCAATTACAAGTACCTCACTTGGTCCGGCCGGCATATCAATCGCGATCCCATGCTGCTGAACTAGTTCCTTTGCTTTGGTTACATATTGGTTTCCGGGACCGAATATTTTGTAAACTTTCGGGATGCTTTCTGTACCAAAGGCCATTGCAGCTATAGCCTGCGCACCTCCAACCTTAAAAATCTCAGTAATACCAACAAGTTGTGCGGTGTAGAGGATCAAAGGATTTACTTTTCCATCGCGTTCCGGAGGAGTGCATATAATTACCTCTTTGCAGCCCGCAATCTTAGCAGGGATTCCCAGCATAAGGACAGTGGAAAAAAGAGGAGCGCTGCCACCTGGAATATAAAGTCCGGCTTTTTCGATGGCTACATTTTTTCTCCAGCAATATACACCTTTTGAAGTTTCAATTACAGGTTCTGTGGCTTGTTGCGCTGAATGGAATTTTTCAATATTTGATTTTGCGGTATTAATTGCAGACTTGAGTTCTTGGGAAACTTTTCCGGCAGCTGTCTCAATTTCATCCTGTGAAACTTTAAGCATTTCCTGAGAAACACCATCAAATTTTGCAGAGTAAAATTTGAGTGCTTTATCCTTATCTCTCCTGACACTGTCTATAATTTCGCTTACACGTTTCTCAATATCATTATTATCAATTGAGGGACGTACACAGAGCGAACTCCAGACAGATTTTTCGGGATTCAGTATTGTTTTCATTACAAAATCATTTTCTCGATTGGAATTACCAGGATACCCTGGGCACCTGCCTCTTTCAGCTGATTGATCTTTTCCCAGAAAACATCTTCTTTTACGACTGAATGCATGCTGCACCATCCTTTTTCAGCCAGGGGGACCACTGTTGGACTTTTCATGCCGGGAAGAATTGAGCAGATTTTTAGCACAGCAGATTCCGGCGCATTAAGCAGAATGTATTTGTTCTCCTTCGCATTTTTTACTGACCTGATCCTGAATAATAGTTTGGAGAGAATTTCTTTTTTCTCGGCTGAAAGATTTTTATTTCCTATGATAACCGCCTGACTGACGAGGATAGTTTCTACCTCATGTAATCCATTGGTAAACAATGTGCTGCCTGAACTCACAATATCACATACTGCATCTGCCAGACCAATCCCGGGAGCTATTTCCACACTACCGCTTATCTCCTCAATTTCTGCTGTTATTTTATTTTTTGTGAAAAAGTCAGAAAGTATTTTCGGATAACTGGTTGCCACTTTTTTGTTCATGAAATATTGAACTCCCGGGTAAGAGTCTTCCTTTGGTATAGCAAGGCTCAGACGGCATTGCGCGAAACCCAGTTTTTCAATTACATCGACATCTTTACACTTTTCAAAGACCACATTTTCGCCAAGAATCCCAATGTCGGCAACCTGTTGTTCAACATATTGAGGGATGTCATCATCTCTTAAAGAGAGAAGTTCAACGGGGAAATTTCTTGCAGTTGTTTTTAGAATGCTGACCCCGTTTGAGAATTTTATGCCGCATTCCTCTAGTAGCTTTTTTGAATTTTCGCTCAGCCGGCCACTTTTCTGGACCGCAATTTTAAGTACACTCATTTTTCGTTTTTATTTATGATTGAGCAAACCTTCAGGGAAACAAAAAACCCGCCTGATTTGCTCAAACGGGTTTATGATATTTTAATTTACAAACATATCATTATCTCCTCGCCTGAGAGCAAGTATGAAAATGATGATGGTGTGTTGATAAAAAGTTCACTTTATAAATATTTCTGCAAATATAGTAAATAATTTAAATCAAAAGAGGATTCTTCTTAAAAATATTAAACTCTTTCAGCAACAAGGTCACCTACTTCGGTGGTTGAATATCCCATTTTACCTGCTCCCATATCTTTCAATTTATTAGCGGTTACATCCATAATTGCATTCTCGATAGACTGGGCTGCTTTCTCTTCCCCAAGGTGTTCAAGCATCATACCACCGCATGCGATAGAAGCCAAAGGATTGATGACATTTTTGCCAGTGTACTTCGGAGCGGAACCACCAATTGGTTCAAACATGGAGACTCCTTTTGGATTGATATTTCCACCAGCAGCTATTCCCATACCACCCTGGGTGATTGCTCCCAGATCTGTTATAATATCACCGAACATGTTGGTGGTTACAATCACATCGAACCACTCAGGGTTTTTGACCATCCACATACATGTAGCATCCACGTGAAAATATTCCCTTTTAATATCGGGAAACTCGGCCTGACCCATCTCGTGGAAAGCTCTTTCCCAAAGATCAAATACATAGGTCAGTACGTTTGTTTTTCCACATAGTGCAAGAGTTTTTCTCTTGTTTCTTTTCCTGGTATATTCGAAGGCATAACGAAGACATCTGTCGACCTGCATTCTGTTGTATACCATATTCTGAATTGCCACTTCATGAGGAGTCCCTTTCATTGTAACACCTCCGATACCGGTATAAACATCGCCTGTGTTTTCCCTTATGACTACATAATCTATATCTGCAGGGCCCTTATCCTTCAGAGGAGTTGCCACGCCTGGATATAATTTAATAGGACGGAGATTAATATACTGATCGAGCTCAAAGCGTAGTTTTAGCAAGATTCCTTTTTCAAGAATACCCGGTTTAACATCGGGATGTCCTATTGCTCCAAGGAAGATAGAATCGAATTTTTTCAGCTGTTCGGTCGCATTTTCCGGAAGTACCTCACCTGTTCTAAGGTAGCGCTCACCTCCGAAATCGAAATCCTGGAAATTTAGCTTGAAACCAAATTTGGAAGCAGTTGCTTTCAGGACTTTTACACCTTCCCTTACCACTTCGGGGCCTGTACCATCCCCGCCAATAACCGCAATGTTGTATGATTTGCTCATAAGTTTGTCTTTATTTTTATTTATTTATTTGATGTTAAACAACATAATTTCATCTTAATATTCAGGCCTGATTATTCTTTTTTTCCTGGTCTTCGTAACCTTCGATAATATTCAGCATCCTCTCAGTTGCCTTAATTGCAGACTCAGTCTGGTCGGCATCGAGCCCTTTTGTCTTGAACTCTTTTCCCTCAAAATCCCAGGTGATAACAGTTTCTACCAGAGCATCTGTTTTTCCTCCGGGAGGAATAGAAACCTGGTAGTCAGTTAGTATAGGGTATTTCTTTCCGAGCTTATCATAAATAACCCTTAAAGCTTTCATGAAAGCATCATACTGTCCATCGCCGGAAGATGTTTCCTGGTACAGATTGCCGTCGATTTCTACCTGGATGTTTGCAGAAGGCTTAAGTCCAAAGGAGAGGGAGAGTGAATAATTTTTGATAAATATTTTATAATTTATCTGCTCACTTCCAAGCACATCGGCAATAATAAAGGGCAGGTCTTCTGTAGTTACATTTTCCTTTTTATCTCCCAGTTCTATGACCCTCTGTGTTACTTTACCAAGCGAGTCGGGAGTGAGAAAGAGACCAAATTCCTCCAGGTTCTTCCTGATTGTTGCTTTCCCTGACTGTTTTCCAAGAGCATATTTCCTTTTTCTTCCGAAACGCTCAGGCAGGAGATTGTTATAGTATAAGTTATCCTTACTGTCGCCATCAGCATGAATACCGGATGTTTGTGTGAATACATTTTCACCTATAACCGGTTTGTTAACAGGGATTCTGATACCGCTGAAGGTCTCTACAATCTTGCTGACATTGGTTATCTCGAACTCATTTAATGCAGTTTGAACACCAAGCTGGTCGCTCAGAACTCCGATAACGCTTGAGAGTGGTGCATTTCCGGCTCTTTCGCCAAGTCCGTTTACGGTAGTATGAATTCCATGAATACCTGCCTTTACCGCAGCATATATATTTGCAACGGCCAGGTCGTAATCGTTATGCGGATGAAAATCGAATCGCAGATTTGGGAATCTGTCAATTGTTTTCTTGCAGAAATCGTAAGTCTGATCGGGATTCAGTATTCCGAGAGTATCGGGGAGCATGAATCTTTTTATTTTTTCATTCTTTAGAGCTTCCAGCATAAAGAACACATAGTCCTGTGAATTAATCATACCATTCGACCAGTCTTCGAGGTAAATGTTAACATCCATCTCCATTGACTCAGCTAAATTTAAAATCCCTTTAATGTCGGCTACGTGCTGAGCGGGCGTTTTACGAAGCTGTTTCTCAAGATGCCTCAGAGAACCCTTGCAAAGAAGGTTAATTACTTTTCCACCAGCATCTTTTATCCAGTTAAGTGATATATCACCGTCAACAAAACCCAGAACCTCAACCTTATCTATGAAGCCATTCAGTTTTGCCCATTCAGTTATTTTGGCTAGTCCTTCAAACTCGCCTTTTGAGACACGTGCAGATGCAACTTCTATTCTGTCGACCTTAATATCTTTCAGAAGGAGGGTAGCTATGTGAAGCTTTTCAAGAGGTGAATATGATACGCCCTGGGTCTGTTCTCCATCCCTCAGAGTGGTATCCATTATTTCGATTCTCATTTCATAAAGCTTTTAGTTGACTCAAAAGCAGTAATCTGGCTCTTCATACTCAGCAGGAAATCAATATCATCCAATCCTTTCAGGAGACATTCTTTTTTATATGGATTGATAGCGAATTTCACAGAATCGCCTGTTGCCGAAATTGTAAATGTCTGATTTTCAAGGTTTATAACTACCTTTGTGTCAGGATCTTTCAGTACCAGAGCCAGCAGTTTTTGCAACAGAGCTTCAGGTATTACAATTGGAAGAAGTCCGTTATTGAGAGAATTGGCCATAAAAATATCGGCGAAAAAGCTTGAAACCACTGCTCTGAAGCCATAGTCGAATATTGCCCATACGGCATGTTCGCGGCTTGATCCGCTACCGAAATTCTTACCGGCAACAAGTACTTTCCCTTTGAACACAGGATTGTTTAAAACAAAATCCATGTTCTTCTCACCTGTCTTGGTATATCTCCAGTCGCGGAACAGGTTGTCTCCAAACCCCTCTCTTGAGGTGGCACTTAAGAACCGGGCCGGAATAATCTGATCGGTATCCACGTTTTCAAACGGTACCGGCACGCAAGTTGAGTCGAGTATATCAAATTTCACTTTTGGCATAGCAGATTATTTTTTGAGATTATTTTCTACGTTCATAAATTCCCTTGGGTCAGTTATCTTTCCGGTTATGGCCGCCGCCGCTGCTGTAACAGGGCTTGCAAGAAGTGTCCTTGATCCGGGGCCCTGTCTTCCCTCGAAGTTTCTGTTAGAGGTTGAAACGGCATACTTTCCGGCAGGTACTTTGTCTTCGTTCATTGCCAGACAGGAAGAACATCCCGGTTGTCTCACATCGAAACCGGCATTTTTGTAGATCTCAATAAGACCTTCAGAAATCATTTGCGCTTCAACCTTTTTTGAACCGGGAACGATCAGAGCCGTTACGTTAGATGCTTTTTTTCTTCCTTTAATAACCTGAGCAAAAGCCCTGAAATCCTCAATCCTTCCGTTTGTACAACTACCAATAAACACGTAGTCAATTGGATGGCCCAGAAGTTTTTCTCCGGGTTTAAAGCCCATATAATCAAGCGATTTGATAAATGAAGTTGAGGCTTCTTTGTTTTTCTGATCCGACATTGGAATAGTACCGTCAATTGCCATGCCCATTCCGGGATTTGTGCCGTAGGTGATCATTGGTTTGATTTTAGCTGCATCAAACTCAAGTTCACTGTCGAACACTGAATCAGGGTCGGTTTTAAGTTTTTTCCATTGTGCCAGGCTCGATTCAAAATCTTCCACCATTGGAATTGATGAAAGGTTCTTCAGGTAATTGAATGTTGTTTCATCAGGAGCAATCAGCCCACCCCGTGCACCCATCTCAATACTCATATTACACAGGGTCATACGTGCTTCCATGGTAAGACTTGTTATTGCTGAGCCGCAAAACTCAACGAAATATCCTGTTGCCCCACCTGTCGAAATCTCCGATATGATATACATTATTATATCCTTCGAGGAAACCCCTTTCTGAAGCTTGCCGTTAACGGCTATTTTCATTTTTTTAGGTTTTGGCTGAAGGATGCATTGAGTAGCAAAAACCATCTCCACTTCGCTTGTTCCGATGCCAAAGGCGATAGCGCCAAATGCACCATGAGTTGAGGTATGACTGTCGCCACAAACAATTGTTGAACCAGGGAGAGTGTAACCCAGTTCCGGAGCTATTACGTGAATAATTCCATTGTTTGGAGTGTTAAGCCCGAATAGTTTAATACCATACTTAGTGCAATTTTCAGTAAGCCTCTCAATCTGATTGCGGGCCAATTCCTCTTTTACCGGCAGATGCTGGTCGATAGTAGGTGTATTATGGTCGGCGGTGGCAATTGTTTTGTCGGGCCGGAACACAGGTATACCTCTTTCCTTCAGACCGTTAAATGCCTGTGGGCTGGTAACCTCGTGAATATAGTGACGATCGATGTACAAAACATCCGGACCATCTTCTATGGATCGGACCACATGTCCGTCCCAGATTTTATCGAAAAGTGTTTTTGCTTCCAATGGTTTTATTTTTTTCTCTGTGGTTATTCCTTCATTTTTTATTGCCCTGCTTAAGACCTTCCAACCCCCCTGTTTAGGACCCCCCAACCCCCCTAAAGGGGGGCTGAAACCCAGATTATATGGTTGAATAACCCCCCTTTAGGGGGGCAGGGGGGTTATTTTATTTTTGCAAGAGCATCAATAAACGCTTCAACTGATGCTGTAATGATATCAGTATTAGCTGAAAAGCCATAGTACATCTTTCCTTCATGTTCCACCTGGATATGAACTTTACCAAGATCGTCGCTGCCTTTTGTAATAGCCTGGACAAGAAACTCCTCGAGATGCACTGTTTTACTCAGCAGCTGTTTTACTGCGGTAAATGCTGCGTCTATTGGTCCGTTACCCGACGAAGTGCAATAATGTACTTCCCCGTTAATCTTCAATCCAACTGTTGCTACCGGAATAAGCGACTTACCGCACGATACCTGGAGAAGATCTAGCTTAAGCGATTTTTCACCCTGGTAAACAACTCCGGCAAGAATTCTTATATCTTCATCATTTATTTCTTTCTTTTTATCGGCAAGGACAAGGAAACGGTGATAGATATCGTCTATCTCCTCTTTCCCGAAATGGAATCCCAGAAGTTCCAGATGGTGATTGAGTGCTGCTCTTCCGCTACGGGCAGTAAGGATTATCGAAGATTCCCTGATACCAACCTCCACCGGATCGATTATCTCATAGTTTTCACGATTCTTTAATACCCCATCCTGGTGAATCCCCGAAGAGTGCGCAAAGGCGTTTCTTCCTACGATTGCTTTATTAGCCTGAACGGGCATACTCATCAGGTTTGAAACCAGCCTGCTGGTACCATAGATAAGTTTTGTATTAATATCTGTCTTCAGGTTAAGGGTGTGATGACTTTTAATAATCATAGCAATCTCTTCAAGAGAGGTATTTCCGGCTCTTTCACCTATTCCATTTATTGTTACTTCAACCTGCCGGGCACCGTTAATAATTCCCATCATTGTATTGGCTGTTGCCATCCCCAGATCGTTATGGCAATGAGTAGAGATAATTGCCTTATGAATATTCGGAACGTTTTCCATAAGATATTTTATCTTCATCCCATATTCCTCAGGAAGACAGTATCCTGTTGTATCAGGGATATTTACAACTGTCGCACCGGCTTTAATCACCGCTTCAATAACCCTGGCCAGGTATTCATTGTCGCTTCTGCCTGCATCTTCAGCGTAGAATTCCACATCGTCTACAAATTTCTTCGCGTACTTAACCGCATCAGCAGCGCGCTTCAGAATTTCCTCAGGAGTTGTTTTGATCTTGTACTTTATATGAAAAGGAGAAGTGCCGATTCCGGTATGAATCCTTTTCCTTTTGGCAAACTGAAGAGAGTCAGCGGCTACCTCAATATCCTTTTTAACTGCTCTGGTAAGGGCACATATAATCGGATTTGAAACAGCCTTAGATATCTCGACCACCGATTTAAAATCACCCGGACTGGAAATAGGAAAGCCGGCCTCGATAACATCGACTCCAAGCGCTTCAAGAGCCTGGGCAACTTCAATCTTTTCAATTGTGTTTAGTTGGCAACCCGGTACCTGTTCACCATCCCTGAGGGTAGTATCAAAAATTATGACCTTATTATCCATTTTATCAGTTTTTGAAAAAGATTATTATTTCACCGGTCTCAGTTTTCGCACAGCTGCTCCAGCTCTCCACATTTCAGAATCACCGAGTTCTTTCAGTTCAGCATCAAGAACCGATTTGTAGTTTGCAGCACCTGTCGATTTAAGAACGCGCACACATTCTTCCCCTGATTTTACTTTATTGTACAAATCAACGAATACAGGAAGTGTAGCTGCTTTGAATTTTGGTCTCCAGTCGAGTGCTCCGCGTTGTGCTGTTGCACTGCAGTTAGCGTACATCCAGTCCATTCCTTTTTCGTCGACGAGTCTTATTAAGCTCTGGGTTAGTTCCTCAACTGTTTCATTAAAAGCTTCAGACGGACTATGACCATTCTCACGAAGTACCTGGTACTGAGCGTCCATAATACCTGCAAGCGCTCCCATAAGAACACCACGTTCACCTGTCAGATCACTGAATACTTCCTGTTCGAAGGTGGTAGGGAAGAGGTAACCTGAACCGATTGCTATGCCCAGTGCAATTGTCCTCTGTTCTGCTCTTCCTGTAAAATCCTGAAAAACTGAATAGCTTGAGTTAATGCCGGCACCGGCAAGAAAGTTCCTCCGAACGCTTGTTCCGGATCCTTTTGGCGCACAAAGAATTACATCAACGTCTGCAGGTGGTATTACACCTGTATGTTCCTTATATGTAATAGAGAAACCGTGGGAGAAATACAATGCATCTCCTTTTTTGAGGCATGGTTTAAGTTTTGGCCATATAATTCTCTGAGCTGCATCAGATACAAGGTACTGTATGATAGTGCCTTTTGTTGCAGCTTCCTCTATTGAGAAAAGCGTTTTTCCGGGTACCCAGCCGTCAGCAATAGCTTTGTCCCAATCGGCTTTAAACTCAGGAGCCTGTCCGATTATTACATTGATACCGTTATCTTTCATGTTCAGCGCCTGTGCCGGTCCCTGAACTCCGTACCCGATTACCGCAACGATTTCATTTTTTAATACTTCGCGAGCTTTTGAAAGTGGAAATTCTTCTCTGGTAACTACATTTTCTACTACTCCGCCAAAATCAATTTTTGCCATGACCTTAATTTTTAAATATGTGATTAATAAATGTTTGTATGATATTTTGTTATCTACTTTTTAGCCCTCTTTTTAACCCCACCTTTTTTACCCCCCAACCCCCCTGCAGGGGGGCTAAAACAGTATATGAGTGAGCATTAACCCCCCTTTAGGGGGGCCGGGGGGTTAGTTTATCTCCGGTTTTTGCCTGTTTGCATCATCCATTTCCTTTAGATATGTGTTAAGTTCTTTAACCTGTTTTGTTATTGCCACTCTTCCCGATTTTGCAAATTGTAATACTCCATAGGGTTCAAGTTGATTTAGTAATTCTGTTATTTCAGTTTTATGACCTGTCTTCTGGATTACCATATATTCCGGTGAAACCTCCAGTATTCGAGCATGATGGGTGCGAACAATCCTGTCGATGATATTGCCCGACATTAATCCTTTCGTTGTAACTTTATAAAGAGCAATCTCCTGATAAATAATCTGATCTGCTGTATGTACAAAAACCTTCAGGACATCAATCAGCTTTTCCATTTGTCTTTCAACTTTCAGAATCATCTCACTGGTAGTTTTAACTACAATGGTTAGCAGATAAACACCTTTTACTGCGGACTCGGAAGCCGTGAAGCTGTCAATATTAATTTGCCTCCTGGTTAGTATTATAGTTATTTGTCCGAGGATACCTATATGATCCTCAGTAAAAAGCGATATTGTAAATTCCTGTTTCATAATAATTTTGTTTTTTCTTTTCTCTGTGAACCTCTCCCGCCGAAGCGGGACAAGTTGTGACTTCTCGGGATTTTCTCCGTGTTATTTTTTAAAAACTAACACAGAGGTACTCAGAGTTTTCACAGAGTTACACAGAGTTGATATTTATCATATTAGTACTTCAATCTTACTTCACTTACAGAAGAACCGGGTTCTACCATCGGAAATACTCCTCCTTCTCTCTCAACAATAACCTCAAGAAGATAAGGTCCTTCCGATTTGAGCATCTCAGTCAGAGATTCTTTTAAATCTTCTCTTATGGAAACTTTTTTTGAAGGAATACCAAAAGCTGTTGAGATCATTACGAAATCGGGATTGATAAGTTCTGTTGAGGCATATCTCTTATCAAAAAACATATCCTGCCACTGGCGCACCATACCCAGGTAATGATTATTCAAAATAATTATCTTAAGCGGTACCTTATACTGTAATATAGTTCCCAGTTCCTGCATAGTCATCTGGAAACCACCATCACCAAGAAATGTAACAACCGTAGTGTCGGGTTTTCCTATTTTCGCGCCAATACCAGCAGGAAGGCCAAATCCCATTGTTCCCATTCCGCCTGATGTTACCCATTGGTTAGGTGTGGTGAATTTGTAGTAACGTGCAGTATACATCTGATTCTGTCCTACGTCCGATACAATTATAGCTGCCCCTTTAGTCAGATCAGAAACAAGCTTCACAACTTCACCCATTTTAATTTCCCCGCTCTCAGGTTTTGATTCGGGTTTGATTACATGCTCAAACTCGGTTTTATCGTGAATCCTGAATTCCCTGATCCATTTTTCGAAAGAGTTTTCTTTCACAAGCGGGATAAGGTAACTCAAAGCGTCTTTTGCGTCATTGTTTATTTCAACATCTACCGGAACGTTTTTATTTATTTCAGCTTCGTCAATCTCGATGTGTATAATTGAAGCCTGTTTTGCATATTTCTTCAGGTTTCCGGTAACCCGGTCGTCAAAACGCATGCCTATAGCAATTATAACATCTGCTTGGTTTGTAAGGATATTCGGACCATAATTCCCATGCATTCCGAGCATTCCCACATATAATCTATGATCGGAAGGAAAGGCGGAAAGTCCGAGCAGCGTTGAAGCAATCGGAATGCCTGTTTTTTCGGCAAACTCCATAAGTTCTTTTTCTGCTTTTGACAGAAGTACTCCGTGTCCGACAAGGATAAGCGGTCTTTCAGCATGATTGATCATTATGGCAGCTGATTCAATTGCCTTTGTATGTAGTTGTATATGAGGATTATAGCTTCTGATGTAATCGCATTTTCTATAACTGAAATCAAGTTTTTCAAGCTGGGCATCCTTTGTGATGTCGACAAGGACTGGTCCGGGCCGACCTGATTTGGCAATATAAAATGCCTTGGCAATGGTTTCCGGAATATCCTCAGTTTTTTTAATCTGGCAGTTCCATTTTGTAACAGGCATTGAGACACCTATTATATCAGTTTCCTGGAAAGCATCTGTACCGATAAGTCCGGATACTACTTGAGCTGTAATGAATACCACCGGCACTGAGTCGAGAAAAGCATTTGCAATACCGGTTACCAGGTTCGTCGCACCGGGTCCTGAAGTAGCGAAACAGATCCCTGGTTTCCCAGTGACCATAGCATATGCCTGGGCAGCATGAGCTGCTCCCTGTTCATGTCTTGTAAGAATATGCCTGAGTTTATCTTCATAATCCATGAGTTTGTCATATACAGGCATAATTGCTCCCCCGGGATACCCAAAGATTGTGTCAACTCCTTCTTCTATCAGGCATTGTAAAAGTGCCTCGGCTCCGGTAATGTTTTGCTTTCCGTTAATCTTTACCGTTGCCTGTTCAGTTTCTTTTGCTTTCTTCATATAATAACTTTTGTACTTTTCTTATTTGTTGTGTTTCGCCCTTCGCCCTGCGCCCTGCGCCCTTCGCCTTATATTATCCTCACCGCCCCCAAATCGGCCGAACTAACCAGTAATGCGTAAGCTTTTAATGATGCCGGGATTAACCTGTTGCGTTTCAGTGGTTTATAGGCTTTTTCACCTTTCAATTTTTCTTCTACTTCCCTGTTTTCGAGTTCAGCGTCAGTCAACAAAACATTAATCTTTCTGGCAGGTATATCTATCTCAATGTGGTCGCCATTTCTGAGTAATGCAATTTCTCCACCAGCTGCTGCTTCAGGAGAGACATGTCCAATTGACAGTCCTGAAGTACCTCCGGAAAACCGGCCATCAGTAATAAGTGCACATACCTTTCCAAGTCCTTTTGATTTCAGATAAGAAGTCGGGTAAAGCATCTCCTGCATACCCGGACCACCCTTTGGACCTTCATACCTTATTACAACGACGTCACCTGCTTTCACAGTCCCGTTCAGAATACCTTCAACCGATTCTTCCTGCGATTCAAATACTACTGCATTACCAGTAAATTTGAACAATGCTTCATCAATACCGGCAGTTTTTATTATGCATCCTTTTCCGGCAATATTTCCGTAAAGCACCACGAGTCCCCCATCTTTGCTGTAAGGATGGTCCACAGATCTTATACAACCCTTTTCCCGGTCGGTATCGAGCTCTTTATAAAAGTTATTCTGAGAACCCATTATCAGATTTTTTTTCATCCCCGGAGCGCTTTTGTAAAAGTCAGATACATTCGGCGCTGCTTTTTCTGAAAGAATATCCCACTCTTTAATGGCTTCGTGCAGGGTAGGGTAATCAATTCTGGGAACAGAGCTGTTAATAAGGTTACTGCTTTCCAACTCACCTAATATTGCCATAATACCTCCGGCACGGTGGACATCCTGAACATGGTAATGTGAGCTGGGCGCCACTTTGCAGATATTTGGTATTTTCCTTGACAGTTCATCAATATCCTTCATTGTAAAATCAACACCAGCTTCATGTGCTATTGCCAGCAGATGGAGCACGGTGTTTGTCGATCCGCCCATTGCTATATCGAGCGACATCGAATTTACAAAAGCATCGCGTGAGGCTATTGAGCGTGGCAGAACTGAAGAATCTCCTTCGACATAATATCTGTTAGCCAGATCTACTATCAGCCTGGCAGCTTTTTCAAATAGTGAAGTACGGTTTACATGTGTTGCGACAACAGTTCCATTACCGGGAAGAGCCAGTCCCAAAGCTTCTGTAAGACAATTCATGGAGTTTGCTGTGAACATACCTGAACATGATCCGCAGGTAGGACAGGCAGACATTTCAATTTCCCCGAGAGTCGTATCGCTAACTTCCTGATCGGCAGCAGCAACCATTGCATCAATAAGGTCGAGATATTTATCATTATGTAGTCCTGCTTCCATTGGTCCTCCTGAAACAAATACAGCAGGAATGTTCATCCTCATGGCGGCCATAAGCATACCCGGGGTTATTTTATCGCAGTTGCTAATGCATATCATTGCATCTGCACAATGGGCGTTGCATACATATTCAACGCTATCTGCTATTATATCTCTCGAGGGCAGGGAATAAAGCATACCTTCATGTCCCATTGCTATCCCATCGTCTATTGCTATTGTATTGAATTCAGCAGCAAAACAGCCTCTTTTTTCTATCTCTCTTTTTACAATCTGTCCTATCTCATGTAAATGAACATGTCCGGGCACAAACTGTGAAAATGAGTTTACAATTGCTATTACAGGTTTCCCGAGTTGTTCTTCTTTCATACCATTGGCACGCCACAGACTTCTGGCGCCTGCCATATTCCTTCCGGTGATTGTTTTTGAACTTCTGAGTTGGTTCTTCATAAGTTATAATCTTTTAAAAAAAAAGCTTCCCGGTTTCCCGGAAAGCTTCTGTATATTTATAGTAATACATATTAATTCCCGGTCATCTGCTCTTTGCAAGAATAAGTACGAGGACAATAATATGGATTGAAGATATTCTCATTGTTTTGTTTTAATTCGATGGGCAAATGTATTTAATTTTTTAATATATCAAACAAAATGTGCTTAATTTTATGTTTTTAATTATAAATTGTCTGTTATTAATTGAATAAATGAATTTGTTATAGTTTAGAATATTAATCTTTTACGCGTTGTGTTAGTGGATTTATAAGGGGGTTGAACATGGGAAATAAAATAATGAATTTTTCCTGTGCTGACTTTGGCAAAAATCAGAATATTCATTTGCCTATATTCTAATTACTTATTACCTTGTACCTGCTAATTTTATATCTCTTCTGAAAATGAGGATAACCATTCTTGTACTTTCAGTTTTAATTTGCAGTCTTGTTTCAAATGCTCAGATTAAACCTGCCTTAAATCAGAAAAATCAGAGGATTGAAAGGATCATAAATTCCCAGTGGACATTTAATTATTTCCCCAGTGAGACTGCCGATAAAGGATATGAAGCAAACCGGTTCGACGATTCCAAATGGCCGGCAATAAGCCTACCTCATGTGTGGAATACTTACGAAACCACAGGTGAACTTCACCCTTTCATCAGGAATATATCAGAGAGTGAAAACATATACTGGTGGCTGGGCTGGGGTTGGTATCGGAAACATTTTTCAATAAGCAGGGATTACTCCGACAGGAAAGTCTTTATTGAATTTGAAGGGGTTCAGAAATATTGTAAAGTATGGCTTAATGGTGTATTGCTTGGCGATCACAAAGGCGGGTATGGCTCTTTTGACTTTGACATTACCGCTATTCTTAAGCCGGGAGAGGATAACGTACTTGCTGTCGCCGTAAATAACCGGCAGAAAGATCAATATAATATTCCTCCTGTGCCTGCAGAAAAATTAAATGTATACGGTGGCATATATCGCAATGTCACACTGATATTGAAAAGTAAGCTTTACATCCCAATGCAGGGGTCGGCAAGTCATGAAGGCGGAACATTTGTCACAACTCCTAATGTCTCTGAAAAAGAGGGTGTTGTACAAGTGCAAACCTGGGTGAAAAACGACAATGCACAGAAGAAAACATGCACATTACAGACTTCAATTCTCGATGCGGGCAATAAAATGGTTCAGGTAATAAAGTCTGAGGCTGTTTTAAATCCCGGGCAATTATACAAATTCGATCAGGCTTTTAAACCTGTAAAAAGCCCACACCTTTGGTCAAATACCGATCCTTACCTGTATAAAATTACTTCGGAGGTTCTTGATGGAAAAGAAATAACAGATACTTATAATACTCCGCTTGGTTTTCGTTGGTTAAGGTGGGATGCTAAAGAAAATTCTCTTTATCTGAATGGGAAAAAGGTATTGATTCGTGGAGAAAATCGTCATCAGGAGTATCCATGGCTCGGTGGTGCAATTCCTGAATGGCTGACATCATTAGATTTTCTCGAGATGTCCGGGACACTGAAATACAACTTCCTGCGAACCATAGATTATCCAAATAACAAATATGTGTATGAAATGGCGGATAAGTACGGTATTATTGCCGCAGAGGAATTTCCTGTAATAAAAAACCAGAACTTTTCAGCTGATGTTAATGAACAGCAAATCAAAGAGATGATACGTCGCGACCGCAACCATCCTTGTATAATCTCATGGAGCGGGACGAATACGTCCAATATTTCGGATTCCAAATATATAATGGCAGAAGATACAACCAGAACAATAAAAACTGGTCCAATCCTCTCTGACTCGTTAACTACATATTTTGGAAATAGAAATAAAACTGTCTTTGGTTCACAGATTGTCAGAACTGGTGAGCCGGCAAAGATTGTCCTTTCCGGATCGCGGAAGGAACTGGGAGCTGACAGGGGTTCTGTTGCAATTGTTACGGCAGATATAGTTGATTCTCAGGGAACTCATATAAACGGAGCAGCAAATACAATCAGTTGGAATATTACCGGACCCGCAATTTTGGTGGGACCTTCAGTTTTTGTATCTGACAATAAACCCAATAAACCGGAGGGGATCTGGTATGTGGATATGCCAGTGTCGAATGTTTTAAGGTCAACAGGAAAACCAGGTATTATTCATATCTCCGTTTTTGCAAGCGGACTGGCTTCCGGATCATTGGATATTGATGCAGCAGAAATAAAACCTGATAATTCTGTAGTTATTGAACCGGCTTTGACGGATGATGGACGAAAACCTGTCGATAGAATTGAGTTGACAGCGAACCGGCTGGAAGAAGTACCGCGGGAATTGAATCTGATAAATGAGGAGTTCAATCCTGGCCTCTCGGGAAAGGCTTTTTTTGCGAAGACTATAAGAGATTACATTTTTAAGAAGAATCCCCGTGCTGATACAACGACAATAGAATTTAAAACACTTGTGAGCTTGTTGTCGTATCATCTTTCAAATAATAATGGACGTATATCTGCAGAAGATTTTAACTACAATGCAGACCATTACAACAATTGCAGACTGATTTCAGGATATATAAACGCTACAAAGCTGCCTCCCTTGTTCAAGGAGGCCTTGAAGCAGCATTATGCAAATTCGATCATAAGGCTTGGGAATGAAAAAAATGCAGGTGATGAGATGAACTGGCTAAACTGGATACCATCGGGCGGCACAGTTGTGATCTCTTCTGACAAAAGCTCAGGCACCTATCCGAAAGGAACAATAATCACCACCAAAACTCAGCTTCTTGAGCTGATTTGTTTGGTCTACCCTGTTTTTCCAACTTATTCAAATGAGGCAAAAGAAAGGGCCCTGACATTTACGAGCAAAATGAATCCTTATATTCATGTCTCTCCGGAAAACTTAATAGACTCCGGTTCCGAAGGGGTCATTCCGGGAAACATCTCCTACACAGCTGAAAAGGGGCAACCGATACTTATCCCATTGCTTAAGTTTATTTCGGAATAACCAGTTGATCATCTTCACAGTTCACTACTTTTGATGGTTAATATGGTCTTGCGGTCCTTCGGTCTTGCAGTTTCTCAGTCCCGCAGTCGCGGAATCTCCGCAACGCTTCAATCTCCCCCTCTCCTCATCTCCCGCTCACCCTTTCTTCCCTTTCTTCCCGTTGTTCCGTTGCGCCGTATTTATAATGAAATTTGTTGTTGACGGTAAAATAACTATATTTAATCGGAATTTTTTGATATAATTCCTGAGTAAGTAAAAATGGTTTTTATAAAAGACTCTGTATTGATACCGTCTGATTTTGAGCTTGTTACAAAGCTCAGGAAAGACGATGTAAAGGCTTTTGATTTGCTATATGCAAAATATGCAGTAAACCTTTACCGTTTTGCTCTGAAGTACCTCAGATCAGTTGAGGATGCAGAAGAGTTGGTACAATCGGTGTTCATGAAAATCTGGGAAATCAGAAGTTCAATCAGGACAGATACTTCATTTAAATCCTTTATCTATACGATCGCGTATAATAGTATGTGTACGATTTTCAGAAAGAGGAAGTACAAAAGAGAATTCATTCAAGAAGTTATATATCTGGATAATAAGACTGATACGGATACTGAAGACAAAATTGATTCCAGGTCGTTGCTCGACAAGGTGGAACGAATAATTGATAACCTTCCGGAAAAACAAAAGGTAATCTTTCTGAAAAGCCGGAATGAAGGGAAGTCTACGAAAGAAATAGCAATTGAGATAGGGCTCTCTCCGGGGACAGTTGATAACTATATCTCAGCATCCCTAAAAGTTATTAAATCGAAGTTGAAAAGCGAATCAATCAGTAATCTGACGGTTTTTCTTTTCTTTATGTTGAAAGTTTTAAGTGAATATTAACAAATACGTAACAAATTTTTATGAATAAAACATATTAGATACCTTTGAGCTGATAGTATAATACGAAAGACCAGCTATTAATTAACAATATTTAACAAATTAAACATAATTTCAATTCTAGAATTTTAATACGGTGGAGAAGAACAAATTTGAAAAATACACACAAGGAGCAATTGATGAGGTAGAAAGGTTGGAGATGGAATCATTGTTCATCAATGGAGAAACTAATAAGGATTTTCGGCAAGCTCTTGAGGACGATTACAATAAGATGATAAGCGGAAAACCTGATGGGAATATTTCTGTCGACCATATTCTTGATAAGATACACCACAGGATCAGGGAGAATGAAATGAAAACTAATCGGAAGCCAATTAACAGAATAATAGGCATTTACAGCAAGGTTGCTGCAATATTGCTTATTCCTCTTATTCTTTCAATTGTCATTCTTTACATAAATAAAGGAAATTTTAATACTGCCAGATCAGAAACTGTGAACTCAACAATTTATGCTCCCCTGGGTTCGCGAATCTCATTTACCCTTCCCGACGGGACCACAGGTATGTTAAACAGCGGCTCTTCGATTTCCTATTCAATACCATTTATTAATAACCGTAAACTCACTTTAACAGGGGAGGGGTGGTTCGAAGTAAAACATGATGAGCAACATCCTTTTGTAATCAGTGCATTGAATACCAGCGTTAAAGCTCTGGGAACCTCATTTAATTTAAGCGCTTACAAAGAGGAAAACTATGTCGAGATCGTTCTGAATAGCGGCAAGATAGAATTTGTAGATAAATCGAGCAATAAGGAAATATTGATTTCCCCTAATGAAAGACTCATTCTTAAGGATGGGAAAATTGAAAAATCAGTAATCGACACTTCAAAGTACAACGGTTGGACAAAAGGGAAGCTAATCTTCAGGGGAGATCCTATGGGTGAGGTAGCCCGAAGAATAATGAGATGGTATAATGTTGATATTGTACTTGCTGATAAAGAGCTTGAAAACTACTCCTTCAGAGGAATCTTTGAAGATGATAAAATTGAGGATATCCTTACTTTTCTAGCCATGACCTCACCGATTTCTTACGAAATCATACCACGGTCGATAAATCCGGACGGAACTTATATTAAGGAAAGAATTATAATTTCACTTTTAAAAGGCAAATCATAGCTAAAGCCCTTATTTCCAGATACAAAATTAGTTCTGAGTTCTCCATTAAATTCGTCAGTATAAACTATGACGATACTGAGTGATCTGTTATAAAAAAATTATTAGTAAATTCATGAATCTTTTTTTGTTGAATTTTTTGGCAGAGGAAGGGGAGGAAAATTGACATTTATTAGTATTTTATTCTGATCAACTTAAAGAATTGCATGAATGCATTTAATCTTGAAAAGCTGGTTGTAAGTGTTTTGCTAATAATTCTTCTGGCTACTGATTCTTATTCACAGGAGGTTGGGATTACATTGAATTTTAAAGAGGTGGCGTTGCTGAATATCCTCGATAAGATAGAGGAGGAAACAGGATACTTTTTCCTGTTCAATGAAAAACTGATAGATACAAAACAGCTGATAACAATAAATATTTCTAACAAGGGACTAAGTGAGGTTCTGGGGATTCTGTTCAGAAAAACCAATATTAAATACTCCATTGTCGACAATAAGGTAATTCTTGCCCCCGAATACCTGGTTTTTAAAGATAATCGGATACATGTTTCTGGTAATATAACTGACGAAACCGGCAATCCACTGGCTGGGGTGAACATTAAAATAGAGGGAACCACAATCGGAACAATCTCCGACCAAAACGGAAAATATTCGATAAGCATAAGCGACGCAAACGCAGTACTCATATATTCATTCATAGGTTATGCACAACAAAAATTAGAAGCTGGTGGGAAAACTTCTATTAATATTTCAATGGTGCCTGCTGTTTCAAACCTCGACGAAGTAATCGTTGTCGGGTATGGTACTGCTAAAAAGTCGGATTTGACAGGATCGATTGTTGCAGTGAATGGGCAGGAATACGAAGCCCAACCCGTAACCCGTATTGATGATATATTGCAGGGTCGTTCAGCCGGAGTAAATGTAATCAATGTTTCAGGGGCGCCTGGTGGAGCCGCGACTATCAGAATCAGGGGTTCAAACTCAATAACAGGCAATAATGAACCACTTTATGTAATTGATGGATTCGTTGGAATCGATATGAATGATATTAATCCTACCGATATAGAATCGATACAGATTTTAAAGGATGCATCCGCAACCGCCATTTATGGTAGCAGGGGCGCTAATGGCGTTGTTTTGATCAATACCAAAAAAGGAAGTAATGCTAAGTCGAGGTTTTCATTTACCAGCAGGTATTTTTTGAGTAAACCGGTCAAACTATGGCCCCTCCTTAACGCCGGGGAATTTGCACAGGTTTGTAATGAACGGGCCGATGCTTTAGGCTACCCGAGAACCTTCACAGACAAGCAGGTTGAAGATTATATTTCCAATGGAGGTACTGATTGGCAGGATTTAATATACAGGACGGCAGGAGGAAAAGAGGTTCAGCTTGACTATTCAGGTGGCAGTGATGCTATTACCTACTTTATTTCGGGCAATTTTCTCAACCAGGATGGAATTATTATAAATTCAGATTTCAAAAGGTATTCCCTGAGAACCAATATCGAGACAAAACTTTCTGAAAAACTTAGAAGTTCCCTGAAGGTCAATCTCGTGAGAAGGGAAAGCAATAATACTATGGGAAATTTTAATACCAGCAGCGTAGTTGCAGGAGCCACCGCATGGGCTCCAACTACACCAGCATATGATGCTGCCGGGAATCTTACAACATTCGATCCTGTCAGCTCGGTGAAAACCAATCCTATTGAGCTTGCTACAAATGATGCAATCAACGAGTCAAATACTGCCAGCGCCATACTTAATTTTGATTACAGGATATTCAATGGATTAACTTTCGATGTTGGAATCGGTATAAATTACAACAACACACAGACCAAAAATTTTGTCCAGCGATTGCTTACCAGGAGCCCTTCAGCCTCACGCGGGTCTGATGAGTCACTATTCATTCAGAACACAAACATGCTTACCTACACCAAAAATTTCAGTGATATCCACAATCTTGTGATAACACTGGTGTCAGAAGTTCAGCTTCAGCGAAATGAAAATTTTACTGCTGTAGCTTCAGATCTACTATTTCCCTCATTGAAGTACAATAATATAACTCTCGCTAAGACCTATACTCACAGTAATGAATATACCAGGTCCACAATCGGATCTCAAATAGGAAGAATAAACTATAACCTGATGAACAGGTACCTGCTGACGGCTTCGGTGCGAAGCGACCGCTCATCGAAATTCAGAAAAGAAAATCAAACAAGTTTATTTCCATCTGTCGGACTGGGCTGGCGCGTTAATAAAGAGGATTTTATGAGCAGAGTGCCATTTGTTAGTAATTTAAAATTACGAGCCAGCTGGGGACAAACCGGCAGCCAGGCGATAGATGTATACGGAACTGTTACTTCTTACAATACGTCAGCCGCACTTGCAGGGACATCCTGGTTAAATGGAACAATGACCTATGGTATTAATATAGGTGACCCTGGAAATGAGGATTTAAAGTGGGAGACGACAACTCAGTCAGACATAGGGGTAGATCTTGGAATTATTAAGGACAGGTTTACGCTCGAAGCCGATTATTTCGATAAAAACACAACAGACTTGCTTCTTGATGAACCTTTGCCAGGATATGTCGGAGGTGGATCCATTTACCGTAATGCAGGAGCTGTTAAGAACTCCGGGTTTGAGTTTAATGTAAATGCAAAGATTATTGACAAAAGGTATCTTTATTGGAATCTCTCATTTAATATCTCATTACTAAACAACAGGGTAACCGATCTCGGAAAAAATCCATATATAGTAATGGCAGGTGGCGCCGGAGCAGGAATGGTAACCTATCCGGAAATGATTCTGAAACCCGGCTATAATATTTCAAGCTACTATGGTTTCAAATCGCTGGGTATATGGCAGGTTGCGGATGCTGAGCTTGCTGCGAAATTTGGTCAGAAGCCAGGTGACTACCGATATGAGGATGTAAACGGCGACTTTGCATTTACAGGATCTGACCTGCAGATTATCGGATCGGGAATCCCAAAAAAAGTTATCGGTTTTAACAACACATTAAGATATAAAGGTTTTACCCTGAATGTGTTTTTTCAGTCAATGCTTGACTATCAGAAATGGAATTTCGCATATGCCCAAATAATGAATGCTGCAGCTGATGCACGCGAGTACACCCATAGAGATATCCTGAACAGGTGGACACCGGGTAATCCTACTTCAAGAGTTGCTGCTTTCAGCAAGACAAATGTCCCACGGATACAATCTTCCGAGTATGTTGAAAGCGGTAATTACCTGAGACTTAAGAATATAAGCTTACAGTACACATTACCAAAAAGAATATTAAAATGGGGCGATCTGACTACCCTGATTAGTGCCCAGAACCTGTTTACATTGACAAATTACAAGGGTCTCGACCCGGAAACATATTCAAATGTAGGGAGTGGTGATCTCAGGGGTGGTGATGGAGGGGCATATCCAAATGCCAAAACCTGGAGCATCGGTCTTAATTTGAGTTTCTAGTTTTTAAGAAAGTGATTATGAAAAAGATATTTTACTTTCTAGTGCTGATAATGATTAGTAGTTCCTGCAAAAAGTTCTTTGTAGAAGACACTTCAACACTTATTACTTCGGAGAGTGATGCATTCAGAGATGAAGCCGGACTAACTGCTGCCCTGGCCGGAGCATATAAACCAATGGGACAATTCTTTGTTCAGGGATATGCTAATGCTTCAACCGCAGCAGTCCTGATGGGAGGCGATGACCTGACAACTCATAAAGCAAGTAATAAAGCTGATTTCCGGGAATTCGATCAGTTTGTTCCCACCAACACTAACCAACGACTTCCTTTCATTTGGAACGGGGCATATAAATCTATACAGCAGTGTAATAATATTATTGCCAGCTATTCCTCAGCTTCCGGAAACCAGGCAACCATAAACCAGATAGCCGGTGAAGCATATTTTCTCAGGGCATATAATTATTTCTGGATTGTTAGGTTATGGGGTAAAGCACCTTTAGTGCTGAATACTCAAACTTACAATCCGGCACTTCTTAAAATAAATTCTTCGTCAAGTGTCGAAATATACAATCAGATAATCTCCGACCTTAAAATTGCGGAGACTCTTGTGGGAAACAAGAAACCACAGCCTGGCAGGGCCGCATTGGGAACCGTAAAAGCTATTTTGGCAAAAGTATATCTGCAGATGACAGGCTACCCGGTAAAGGATAAAACTAAATACGCTCTCGCAGCTGCAAAAGGGAAAGAAGTTATTGATAATCAGGCTTTATATGGATTAGGTCTGATGGACGATTTTAAGTCACTATGGGTAAGTGCTACAGTTAATAACGACGGTAATAAAGAAGAGGTATTTGCTCTCAACTTTCTTGGTCCGGTTGTAACAGGAGCAAGCGCAAATGGTTGGGTCGGGAGTTCAGCCCGACCAGGAGAGGCAGGTGGGTGGGACGATTATATGTGTGAACTTACTTTCTTCAGGGAATTCCCGGAAGGATATAGAAAAAATGTAACTTTTCAAACCTCATGGACCACAGCAAGTAATGTGGTAATTCCATATACATCATTTCAGACAAAACGTCCATATTACAAGAAACTTCAAGGTAATGCACTTTCGCCGGTCAACACCATTTCATTGCCTCTGGAAAGATTTGCAGAAACTTATATGATATTTGCAGAGGCTCAAATAATGGCAACAGAAAACCCGTCAGACCCGCTTGCCCTGGAGGCTTATAATATGATCAAACGTCGCGGTGCTGGGTTGCCCCTGAATACTCCAAATGATACTGTGGACGCAACTTCTTTGACACAAAGGGCAGTTGTTACCGAAAAAGGCTGGGAATTTGCCGGAGAATTTTGCCGTTGGTTCGATATTGTACGGTTACAGATGGTGGAAGAGGTGGTTGCAAAAAAAGATCCTGATGAATTGCCGCCATTGGGCCCTATAAAATATTTCCTTCCGATGCCAAATGTTGAAATTGACGTAAATCCAAATCTTTTGAACTAGCACTGCCCGCTTCCTGATGACTTACCGTTGCAACCTTTTTAATTTTTATTGTATCTTCGATTGAAAATTAAACATAACCAATACATTTAACTAACACTTAGCCAGGTAACTATGAAAACAAAACTACATTTCAGCGGCGTGTATATTAACCTGCCCTTCCGCAAAATCTTATTCACTGTATCGCTGTCTCTTATTCTTGTGGCCCCAATTCTTTTACTTACTCAGTGCCAGACAAACAAATCCTCCTCCGATGCCAGCGCACTTCCATTTCATAAATGGGCACAGACTCCGCCAATGGGTTGGAATAGTTGGGATTGTTATGGTCCAACAGTGGTTGAAAACGAGGTCAAAGCCAATGCCGATTATATGGCAAAGAATATGAAAAAATCGGGTTGGCAGTATATTGTCGTTGATATCCGGTGGTATGTAGAAAACGATAAATCAGGTGGTTATAATGAAGTAGACCCCCGGTTTGTTATGGATGAGTATGGACGTTACCTGCCTGCTTTAAACCGTTTTCCGTCTGCAGCAAACGGAAAAGGATTTAAGCCCCTGGCTGATTATATACATGGTAAAGGTTTGAAATTCGGAATACATATGATGCGGGGAGTGCCCGTAATTGCTGTTAAGCAGAACACACCTGTGCTTGGTGCAAATGTCAAAGCTGCAGATATTTACAGTCCCGATGGGCAGTGCGGCTGGCTGCATGATAACTATACCATAGACAGTAAAAAAGATGGTGCACAGGCGTATTACAATTCTGTATTTCAGCTGTATGCATCCTGGGGTCTTGATTTTGTAAAAGTCGATGATCTTTCGGGACGCACCAGTGAAATTGAAATGGTCAGAAAGGCAATTGATAATTGCGGGAGGCCAATAGTATTAAGCATTTCTCCCGGGGGTGATAAACCTGAAACAGCTGATTTTCTGAAGAAAAACGTAAATATGTGGCGCACTGCCAACGATTTCTGGGATAACTGGCCACAATTAAAAAATCAATTTGCAATTCTTACAAACTGGGTTGGACTTGGCACGAGTGGATCATATCCTGACGGTGATATGCTGCCGCTGGGAAAAATCGGGTTAAGAGCCGAGCGTGGTACTCCACGTTGGACCGCATTTACAAAAGATGAACAATATACTTTAATGTCTCTCTTTTCCATCTTCCGTTCACCTTTAATGTTCGGAGGGGACCTCCCGAGTAATGATGATTTTACCTTATCGCTCATAACTAATAAAGATGTACTTTATGTTAATCAGCATAGTAATAATGGAAAACAACTCTTCCGTAATGGTGATCTGATTGCATGGTCTGCAGATGATCCGAAAAATGGAGATAAATTCGTCGCCCTGTTCAATGCCCAGGATCAGATCCCTATTGATACAATAAAAGCATTATATAAAAGTACTCTGATCACTCAGAATACTCCAGGCCAGGCAGTTGATATAGATCTTGATGTAACCGGTGCTAAAAAATTGTACCTTGTTGTTACATACGACGATGGCACAAGATCGAGTCATAGCGCTGACTGGATTGAACCTAAGCTTACTCTCGGAAAGAAAACCATGAACCTCACAGACCTGAAATGGGTAAGAGCTTCTGCTGGCCGTGGAGGTCCGGTGATTAATGCAACGTCAAGAGGAGGAAAACTTACCGTAAACGGGAAAGAATATAAAAATGGTATAAGCGCAAATGCAACCTCTGTTATTGAGTACGATTTGCCTGAAGGAACTACCAGATTTAAGGTAAAAGCAGGTCTTGAAAACGGGACAGGAGGTATTGGTGGTTTCCCTGGTGGTCCTGCCAGACCAGGTCAGGCCCAGACTCCCCGTCAGGGTCAGCCTGGGGCTCCCAATCCAGCTGCTGGTGCTCAGCCAGCTCAACCTCAAGTTCCAAGAGGACCAAGGGCCCTTAGTGCAAAATTCCTGGTATTCGTTGAAGATCCGGCAGGTGCATTTCCCGGAAGAACAGCGGAAATATCTGTGAGATTTGATCAGATAGGTCTCTCCGGAACTCATACTGTAACAGACTTATGGACAGGTAAGGTACTTGGGAAATTTACAGACTCTTTTTCACAGAATATAAATCTACACGGAGCGGGTCTCTACAGGATAGAGAAATAAATCGCTGGTATTATTTATAGTGTGTTTAAGAAAGTCAGATTAAATTCTTACTTTTCAAAACCAGATTTCGGAATATACTGTTTCGCAATTCTGTTATTCACCGAATTATTTTAAAAACTTAATTGAACTAAGAAATGATAACAAAGAAAAAATCAATTATTGCACTTTTATTCACAATAGTTTTCTCCTTTAGCATGGCTGCTCAGAAAATTCAGCCCATAGTAGTGAATGTCGATAAGCCCAAATCGGATATTAAATCTACCATGTGGGGTATTTTCTTTGAAGATATAAACTTTGGAGCCGATGGGGGGTTGTACGCAGAAATGGTGAAGAACAGATCGTTTGAGTTCGCCAAACCGAGAACTGGCTGGCAGGTAAATATCCCAAGCACCGATTCATCCCATTTTGTTCTTCAGAACAGAGGTGCATTGAATATCTCTAACCCAAGGTTTGCCCGTATTACAATTAAAGATGGCTCGGCAAAAAATTTTATTTCCAACGAAGGATTCAGGGGTATGGGAATAAAACAAAATAACAGTTATAACTTTTCAATTATGGCCGCATTGCCAACTGAAAGTAATATAAAGTTAAGGATTGAACTTATTAGTCAGAAAGGTGAAAAAATTGGCGAAACTTCAATAACACCAAAAGGCAAAGAATGGAAAAAGTATGAAGCAGGATTTATGGCGACCAAAACCGATCTTAAAGGCTCACTCAGAATATCATTCGAAGGTACCGGAGTTATAGATATCGATATGGTATCTCTATTCCCCGGGGATACTTGGAAAGGTCGTCCCTACGGACTGCGTGCCGATATAGTTCAGTTACTGGCAGATCTTAAGCCTGGATTTCTCCGGTTTCCGGGTGGATGCATTGTTGAAGGATATGATCTGAGTCTCCGCTATCAATGGAAAAAAACAATAGGAAATATTGAAGACCGTCAGACAATAATTAACAGATGGAACACTGAATTTGCGCACAGGCAGACACCTGATTACTTCCAGTCGTTTGGCCTGGGATTTTTTGAATACTTCCAGCTTGCTGAAGATATAGGCGCTGAGCCCCTTCCTATACTTAATTGCGGGATGGCATGCCAGTTTAACAGCGCTGAGGTAGTTCCGCTTATTCAACTTGATCCATACATTCAGGATGCAATAGACCTGATAGAGTTTGCCAATGGGGCTGCCGACTCAAAGTGGGGTAAAATCAGAGCACAGATGGGTCACCCGGCACCATTCAATCTTAAAATGATTGGAATTGGAAATGAACAGTGGGGACCACAATATTTTGAACGTTACAACCTTTTTGAAAAAGCCATTACAGCAAAATATCCTGATATTAAACTTGTCTCTGGCGCTGGTCCCTCACCCGACGACGAACTGTTTAAATATGCTGTTAACGAATTGAAAAAGGTAAAAGTCAACATTGTAGATGAACACTATTACAGGCCACCATCATGGTTCCGCGATAATGCCACCCGTTACGACAATTACGACAGGAACAGCTACAAGATATTTGCAGGTGAGTTTGCTGCACAAAGTGTCGCAACCTGCAGTCCCGATAATAAAAACAATTGGGAATGTGCTTTATCGGAAGCTGCCTTCATGACGGGGCTCGAGCGCAATGGCGATGTTGTAAACATGTGTTCCTATGCTCCCTTGCTTGGCCATGTTGATGGCTGGCAATGGACACCAAACCTTATATGGTTCAATAACCTGAGTGCATACGGTACTACAAACTATTATGTTCAGAAGCTATTTTCAACAAACAAGGGAACTCATTTGCTTAATATGTTACAGGATAATAAGCCTCTCACAGGTCAGCAGGGGTTGTATGCTTCTGCCGCTCTCGACAAGGGAATGAACGAAATTATCCTGAAACTGGTGAACACATCTTCTACTGCACAAAGCAGCAATACAGTGCTTCAGACCTCCAGGAAAATTTTACCGGAAGCTAAGATAACAGTCTTAAAAAATGCAACGCTCGATGGGTTGAATACTATAGATAATCCGGATGTAATTAAACCTGTTGATCAGAAAATTACTCTTAAGGGAAAAAATGTATCGCTGTCCCTGGCTCCATATTCTCTTACTGTAATCAGGGTTAAAATGCAGTAGGATAATTGAAAAGCATATTTCCAAATATTGTTTTTTTTAAGTGCCTTACTAACACTATATCAATATGTATATCGTTAATTCTTACTTTATAGCGGTTCTGCTATGTGTTGTTACTATGATTTGCTGGGGATCGTGGGCAAATACCATGAAACTCAAACCTCTTTCATGGTCTAATCCATTATTTTACTGGGATTACTGTCTTGGTATTGTTTTGTTTACCCTGGTTTTGGCACTGACTTTTGGCAGTATTGGAGAAGGAGGAAGGAGCTTTTTTCAGGACCTTGGTCAGACAAGCGGAAAAGCGCTTGGCTCAGCATTTCTTGGAGGGGTAGTGTTTAACTTGTCGAACCTGTTGTGGGTTGCTGCTGCGGCAGTAGCCGGTATGGCCGTTGCATTTCCGATAGCGGTCGGACTGGCTCTGGTTATAGGTGTAATATTGAACTATGTTGCTGAGGCGAAAGGGGACCCGATTTTGCTTTTTGCAGGTGTAGGGCTTGTTGTTGCAGCAGTTATAGTAAACGCAATAGCTTATCAGACTGTTCCTGAAAAGGTAAAAGGAGATAAAAGGAAGGGAATCATCCTATCAATAATTGCTGGCACAATAATGGGATTCTTCTACCGGTTCGTTGCAGCCGGAGTCTCTATGGATTTTACTTCGCCTGAAGCCGGACTAATGACACCATATTCGGCAGTATTCATCTTTTCGGTGGGATGTTATCTTTCAAACTTTATCTGGAATACTTATTTCATGAAAAAACCGGTAGAAGGTTCTCCTTCAACGTATAAACAATATTTTTCAGAAGGTACTCCAAAAATACATTTGGTAGGGATTATGGGCGGTGCTATCTGGGCAATGGGTTTGTCGTTTAGTATCCTTGCTGCCGAGCAGGCAGGACCGGCAATATCATATAGTCTGGGACAGGGCTCTACAATGGTCGGTGCAGCCTGGGGAGTTTTTGTCTGGAAAGAATTTAAGCAGGCTCCAAAAAGTACAAACTGGCTGTTATTTTTGATGTTTGCATTCTTTATTGCGGGACTGATTATGATTACACTCGCGAAAAAAACTTGATGCAGTAAACTTTGTTGGGAGGGGCTGGGGTAAATAAATTTATTTTCAAGCGATTTTATTAGTCATAAAAACTAACCAGAGTTATATAATGAAAAAAATATTTTTAGTGTTTATTATTTCATGTTTGGCGTTCGCAACTTATGCTCAACTTGGACTTAACCTCAATAAACCTGATCGAATTGAAGAAATGAAAGATGCCGGTTTCGGGATGTTTATTCACTGGGGAGTTGACGTTCAGTTAGGGGGAGTAATAAGCCATATGCTGGTAGGTGCTTCGGAGGAATATATTAATAAGTATATCAACGACTTACCTAAAACATTTTATCCCATGGACTGGAATCCGGAAAAAGCTGTTATTCTCGCTAAAAATGCAGGAATGAAATATATTGTTCTTACTGCAAAGCACCACTCAGGATTTTGTCTTTGGAACACTAAAACAACTGATTTCAATATTATGAACACTCCTTATAAGAAAGATATTCTTAAAGGTTTTGTTGACGCTTGCCGGAAATGGGGACTTATGGTAGGTATCTATTATTCTCCGGAAGATTTTGTTTACTGCTACCAGAATGGAATTAAAGATATTGGCAGGAGACAGGATGGTCATTGGGACAGAGCTAAAGCCATTCAGGATAAGTACAAAAAGTTTGTTCTCGCCCAGACAACAGAGCTAATGACAAATTATGGTCCTATCGATTTGTTTTTTATCGACAGCGAGATTCTCAGAGAAGAAGTAAAACAAAAGGTATGGGAAATACAGCCAAACACTGTAATTACAAGAGGGGCGATTCCTACACCAGAACAGGTCGTCCCGGGTGAAACAAGTACTACATATTGGGAAACTAATATGACTATGGGAAATGAGTGGAACTATAAACCAACCAACGACCATTACAAGACAGGCACTGAACTTATTGATATACTTATTGAAACACGTGCAAAAGGAGGATCATATCTGCTGAATATAGGTCCGGACCAATGGGGCAATATTAACGAAGGCCAGATGGGTTTGCTGATGGAACTTGGTGCCTGGAATTTTGTAAATCACCAGGCTATTCAGAACGTTCGCTCATGGATTATTCCAAATGAAGATAACTTATGGCTCTCGAAAAGCAAGAACGAAAATACTGTGTACGTTTATATAACTGGTGAGCCTGACTGGGCATTTGGTGACAGGAAGAAGTTTCTTTTAAGATCGGTTAAAGCAACCCCTGAAACCAAAATAAGTGTATTGGGGCAAACGGGCAAAATTATTGAGTACCAGCCCCAGAAAGACGGAATGGCATATTTTCATCAGACTGCCAATGGCTTTGAGTTTGACGTTGCAAGGGCACAACGTCTGTACACTAACTACGAATGGCCAAATCCAATTGTTGTAAAGCTTGAGAATGTATTGCCGGCTTTTACTCCTTCAAAATTTAAGACACTTAATGCTGTTAACCGGGATAGTTCAATACTTTTTAAATCGCAGATAGAAGAATTGGGCGACTGCAAAGTTTATAAAATAGGTTTTGAGTACCGTTCTGGAAATAATTCAAAGTGGATCAGTACAGGAAGTTATCCCGTTACAGCTGCAGGAAATTACGAGATCGAATTAAAAAAAGATAAGACTAATAGTTTATCGGGAGCTTTCGAATACAGGGCCGTCCTTATGCAGGATGGTCTCAGGATTCCGGCCCTTAGCCTGAGAGCCAGGCAAACAGTATCCGCTGAATAACCTTAAAAAGTTTTGATTATGAAGACAATGCCTGGTAAACTGCTGATACTTGCAGCATTTATTTTTACAATTAATATTAATGCAGGGTATTCTCAGCAGAATAAAATCTCCCTGCAAATTGGTTCTTCCAATAAACAAGTTTCATTTGCTGCACACGAGATTAAGAAAGCTGCAGGGGAGAAAGGATTCGTTGTAGAACTTTCCAAAACACTAAACTCCAAAGCAAATGCCGAAATGATAATTAAAATCATTTCAGATTCTGCTTCAGCTGTCAGAATCTCAGTAACTGATGCTTTGAAGATTCCTGCGCGATTTGGATGGCAGAGTTATTCTGTTCGGGTAAAAGAATCGGATAAGGTGAAAGTTATTTATGTATTGGCAGGCGATAATACAGGGGCTATGTATGGTGGTTTGGATTTAGCTGAAGCAATACGTTTAGGAACAATTACTAACATTTCTGATTCAGATAACAAACCTTATCTCGACCGCCGTGGCATTAAATTTAATATTCCGCTCGATCTGAGATCGCCGAGTTACTCAGATATGAGTGATGCCGCTCAGCAAAATATTCCGGTTGTATGGGATATTGATTTCTGGCACCAGCAATTTGATGAAATGGCCCGCGACAGGTATAATGTCATCTCTTTTTGGAGTGAGAACCCGTTTCCTTCACTCGTGAAAATCCCTGAATTCCCACTGATAGCTTTAAATGATGTACTGCGCACAAAAGTTAAACTGGCAGAAAACTATAGTTTATCCGGACAGGGATATGTTAATTCAGGGATGTTCAAGGACTATGAAGTAGTAAAAAAAATAACCATTGAGGAGAAAATTAAATTTTGGAAAGAGGTTATGGAATATGCCCATAATAGGGGCATAGAAGTTTATTGGTTTACATGGAATATCTTTACTTATGGTATCGATGGTAAGTATGGGATTAACGACCGGCAGGATAATGATACTACAATTGCATACTTCAGAGCGGCAGTGAGGGAAATGGTTTTGACATATCCCGGCTTAGATGGAATTGGCATAACAGCAGGTGAAAACATGGAGGGCGATAGAAGCAAATACAGTAATGAACAATGGCTCTGGAAAACATATGGACTCGGAATAAGTGATGCTCTGAAAAAACAACCAGAACGGAAATTCAGGCTGATTCACAGGTTTCATCAGACGAATTTTCAGGTCGTCAAAGATGCATTTAAAGATTTCCACGGAACATTGGATCTTAGCTATAAGTATTCAATTGCACACATGTATTCGGTTACTGACCCTCCGTATCTTAAATCATATCTCAATCTTCTTTCTTCTAGTTATAAGACATGGCTTACCGTGCGGAATGATGATATTTATAGTTTCCGTTGGGGAAATCCAACATTTGCCAGGGAATACATTTCTTCCATTCCTGAACCTGAGAAAATAGTTGGATTCTACATGGGTCCGGATGGTTATACCTGGGGAAGAGATTTTCTAGGCAGAGACAATATTTCACCACGGCCATTAATAATTCAGAAGCAATGGTACTCCTTTATGTTATGGGGCCGACTAAGTTATAATCCAAATCTTAAAGACGATTTATTTTTCAATACAATTAAAACAAAGTTTAAGGATGTCAACACTCAGACTTTGATGGATGGATGGTCGGCAGCCTCAATGATTTTTCCCTGGGCTACCAGATTCTCATGGGGAGATGTTGACTACAAGTGGTTTCCGGAAGCTTCAATAAGTAATAAAAGTTTTAAAGGCTTTTATACAGTGAAAGATTTCATGGAGGTTGAACCAGCACCCGGAAGCAATATTAGCAATGTAATCCGTTGGGCTCAGAACTACAAGTCAAACAGCCCCGATAGCCTGATCTCTCCTCTGGCTGCTGCTGACAGTTTAAGCAGGTACTCAAGAATAGCACTTATGAGCCTGAAATCTTTACCGGCACGTAAAATTAATTCGTCGGATGAACTTGATCTTACACTTGGAGACATCGAAGCATTCGCTGAAATCGGAAATTATTATGCTGAAAAAATACGAGGTGCTTGTAGTCTGGCTTTGTATAATTTTTATGGACTTAAGCAGGATCAGGAAGAGGCCATCCAGCATCTTACAAATGCCAAAGCATTTTGGGCAAAATATGCTGCGGTTTATGATTCTCAATATAAACCGGCTCTTTTTAACAGGATCGGGTTTGTAAACATTCCAGCGTTGATTGAGAAGGTGGATCAGGATATTAAGATAGCAAATGACTGGCAACCCGGTGCTATTAAGGAATACAGAAAAGGACGGATTATATTCCCTTAAAACAGGAGCAGCTTGCAGAGGGACTGAGAATATTTCTCCCAGCAGAAAATCCTAACGACGAGGACTATCCTTATGTTTTAAAAGTGGAATTCAATGAAAAGATTCCTGAATTAAAATATTCAAATCCAAGGGAATAGCATAAAATGCATGCTGCCGAATAGAAGGGTAAGACGATGATGACAAAAGATAACAGTCATACAAAAGATTCAATTGAATAGTATAAAGGGAACAAATAAAAATAACATATAAAAAGTAGAAAGATTATGAATTACCGATTTACAGTTATATTTATTTTCCTGATCTGTATTGCCTGTCAGGGAAATGCACAAGCTAACAGGGGAGAAGTGCTTTTTGACGATGCCTGGAAGTTTTATCTGGGAGATATCAGTGGTGCCGAGAATTCCGCGTATAATGATAAATCGTGGAAAGAAGTCGATTTACCTCACGATTGGAGTATTAAGAACCTGCCTGGAGGAGATAGCGTTGGGCAAATTGGTCCATTTTCTCAGGAAAAAAGTCAGGGTAAAAGGGCTACCGGTTATGTGGTAGGAGGCACTGCATGGTACAGGAAACATTTTACCCTTGATAAAGTGGATAAAGGGAAAATCATAAAAATACTTTTTGACGGGGTTTATATGAATGCCGACTTCTGGATAAACGGAAAACATCTTGGTAACCATCCTTACGGTTATACACCTTTTGCATACGATTTAACCGCCTTTTTGAATCCTTCCGGGATGGACAATGTTATAGCAGTTCAGGTAAAGAATGAAGGTCGAAACTCTCGATGGTATAGCGGTTCAGGTATTTACAGGCATGTTTGGCTTACAAAAGATCTGGCCATTCACATTCCTCAGAATGGCGTTTTTATTACTACCGAAAATATCACTGCCAATGAAGCTAAAGTGAAAGTCTCATCTGAGGTGGAAAAAGCTTTGGGAGGAACCTCGCAAGTGAAAATTATAACCAAAATATTTGGGCCCGACGGAAAAGTTTATCAGATTGCGGAAACACAAACAAAGACATTGTCGGCAGTAAACAATGAGTTTATTCAGAATATTGCTATTCCTAACCCGATTTTTTGGTCGCTTGAATCACCGAATCTTTATACGGCAGAAATACAGGTTGTTGCTGATGGTGTAGTTACTGATGTAGTTTCTGTGCCTTTCGGTATCCGGACTATCCACTTTGATGCAAAAACCGGATTTACCTTGAATGGTAAAACTGTTCTTCTTAAAGGTGGATGTATGCATAATGACAATGGATTTTTGGGATCAGCTACTATTGACCGTGCCGAAGAAAGACGGGTTGAATTAATGAAAGCATATGGGTTTAATGCCATCAGAACTGCTCACAACCCTCCTTCGAAACAATTTCTTGATGCCTGTGACCGCATCGGGGTATTGGTTCTTGATGAGGCCTTTGATATGTGGGAAAAACCAAAAACCCCGCAGGATTATCATCTTTATTTCTATGACTGGTGGAAGAAAGACCTGGAGTCAATGATCCTCCGCGACAGAAACCATCCTTCGGTCGTCTTTTGGAGTGTAGGAAATGAGATTAGCGAACGTGCTGACTCACTTGGTTTTGCTATCAGGAAAAGATTGGTTAATGAAGTAAAGATGCTTGACCCGACCCGTCCGGTAACAGAAGGGATATGTGAATTTTGGGATCATCCAGAAAGGAAATGGATAACTCTAGAGCCTGCATTTGCTGATTTGGATATAGGCGGTTATAACTATCGAAGAGATAAATATGAATCAGATCATGAATTATTCCCGGAAAGAATTATGATGGGCACAGAATCATTTCCCAAAGAAGCATATGATTACTGGCACCAGGTAGAAAAGAATCCATGGGTGATAGGTGATTTTGTTTGGACAGCAATGGATTATCTTGGAGAAGCAGGACTCGGTAATTCCCGACTGGTCGATACTGGCAAAACAGATAGAAGAAGTATTCCAAGGGTGTCACCATGGCCGACCTCGTTTAATGCTTTTTCCGGAGATATCGATCTTTGTGGATTTAAGAAAACGCAATTACTTTACAGAGATGTGGTCTGGAATAATAGCAAACTGGAAATGGTTGTTCATACACCCATTCCTGAAGGAAAAAGAGAAGTTGTCAGTGACTGGGGATGGCCAGACGAGCTTCAAAGCTGGAACTGGACAGGTTACGAAGGCAAAATGATGGATGTAAGAGTCTTCACAAGATATCGTGTTATCCGTCTTGAACTAAATGGAAAAATCATCGATGAGAAAACGGTATCAGACACTTCCAGATTAATTGCGAATTTTAAAGTTCCTTATGTAACCGGGACTTTAAAAGCTATAGCTCTGGAGAATGGTAAAGAAGTGGCTTCGAAAGTACTAAAAACAACAGGGGTTCCAGCTAAAGTTAAACTCACAGCAGACCGGACAAAAATTAAAGCCGACCGAAATGACTTGTCTTATGTGAAGGTTGAAATAACTGATGCCCAGGATAATTTTATTCCCAACACAAATGTTCCAGTTACCTTTAAAGTATCAGGAGCCGGCGAAATAGCTGGTTCAGGAAATGCCTGCCCCGATGATATGGCGAGTTTTAACAGTACGGTTTGTAAGACTTATCACGGAAAAGCTCTGGCGATTCTGCGACCTTTAGAAAATAAAAAGAAAGGAACAATTACTCTCCGTGCAGAAGCAGCCGGACTTGCAGCCGGGGAAATAAGTATAAACCTACAGTAAGGATTATTCCCAGGAATGTTTACATAGCAGTCATTTGTTAATATTTAGACAGGACAATGAAATCGGGTGCTGTAAAGAGGGGAGTTAATATTTGATGAAAACTAGAGATTAACAAATAGTTAAGTACTAATAATTTTAGGTAGATTACCTTGATTTCTAGCTTAATGAGTTTGTTTTGGTTTGTAGAATAATTAGTGAGTATTTATCATTTGTTAATCATTAGGTTTAAATATTTATGATCATCCTAAGTTACTTTAAAAGAGAATTTATCAGATATTTAAGTCAATAGTTGTGTTTTTGACAATAAAAACTTTAATTTCGAACCGTTAAGTTATCGTGTAAGTTATCGTGTAAGTAAATATTAAATTTTTGTATTATGAAAAAGATTTTGGTTGCAGGCGCTGGTGGATTTATTGGCGGACACCTGGTAAAAGAATTAGTTAAGAAAGGTAATTCAGTTAGAGCTGTAGATATTAAACCATTGAATGAATGGTATCAGCATACCGAAGGCGTTGAAAACCTTGTTCTGGACCTGCGTCTCAGAGAAAATTGTTATACTGCCGTAAATGGATATAATGAGGTATTTAACCTTGCTGCTGATATGGGAGGAATGGGCTTCATTGAGAATAATAAGGCTGCATGTATGATAAGCGTGCTTATTAACAGCCACCTTCTTATAGCTGCCCGCGATTGTGGTATTGACAGGTTTTTTTATGCTTCATCAGCCTGCGTCTACAATGGTGATAAACAGACTGATCCCGATAATCCGGGTCTTAAAGAATCAGATGCATATCCTGCCCTTGCTGAAGACGGATATGGTTGGGAAAAGCTCTTCAGTGAACGTATGTGCCGTCATTTCAGGGAGGACTTTGGACTTAATACAAGGGTTGCCAGATTTCATAATGTGTATGGCCCTCATGGTACTTTCGATGGTGGCAGGGAAAAAGCACCCGCAGCAATGTGCCGTAAAGTTATTGAAGCATCTATAACCGGTAAAAAAGACATAACAATCTGGGGTGATGGTCACCAGACACGAAGCTTTATGTATATTGATGATTGCATAAAGGGAATACAAGCTATTATGTACAGCGACATTATCGAACCTCTCAATTTGGGAAGCAGCGAAATGGTCTCCATAAACCAGCTTGTGGATATTGTTGAGGATATTGCGGGATTCAAACTTAACCGGAAATATGACCTTGATGCACCAAAAGGTGTTCGCGGTCGTAATAGTGAAAACACATTGATCAAAAAATACCTGAATTGGGAACCATCTATTCCATTGAAGAATGGAATGAAAAAGACGTACGACTGGATTAAGGAGGAGATGTCGCACGATTCCACAATTAGCAATAAATCAAACAAATATAATAAGTAATCCAGTCCGGATAATGAATAGTAAAAAGGTGTTGGTAAGCGGCTGTTTTGATCTTATCCACGGTGGTCATGTTGCATTTTTCAAAACTGCTGCAGCATACGGAGATCTTTATGTAAGTGTCGGGAGAGATCAGAACCTGTTTATGCTTAAACATAAAATGCCGGTTTTTTCAGAGCTGGAGCGCCTCTATATCGTTAATTCGATAAAATATGTCAAAGAAGCCTTCCTGGCGTCCGGGTCGGGAATGTTGGATTTTAAACCTGACCTGCTGCGTATTAAACCAGATATTTTCATTGTTAATGAGGAGGGTCATACATCTGACAAGGAGAAGTTATGTAATGAGTCGGGGATTAAATATCTTGTTCTTCCGCGAATCCCGGAAGAAGGTTTACCAGCACGTTCAAGTTCCGGAACAAAGAAGGAACTTCGGTTTCCTTACAGACTTTGCCTTGCCGGAGGTTGGATGGATCAGCCCTGGGTTTCGAAAATATACCCGGGATCAGCAGTTGTTGCTCAGATCTGGCCAACAATAGATTTTAATAACAGGTCGGGACTTGCCACTAGTTCCCGAGATTATGGTATAAAGATCTGGGGAAACAGGTATCCTGATGGTGACCCTCTGGAAAATGCAAAAATTCTGTTTGGTGCGGAAAATCCTCCCGGGACTGAGTATGTAGCTGGTTCTCAGGATCAGTTAGGATTACTTATGCCGGGAGTAAATGGTCTTTACTACAATGGAAAATACTGGCCCGAAAAAATCCAGTCATCGGTTGACAAAGATATTTGTGACTGGCTTTCAGATGTTATTTATATGGTACCCCTAAAACCTCGTCCTGACGGGTATAATCCTCTGTCGGAAATGCATCTGGAGAGGTCATTTATTAAAGAACTCGGTGAAGCAGGTGATCTGTGCTGGGAAAGTATCCTTAAGAAAGATATTATTGGTTTGGGCAAATCTATGTCAGACACCCTTATCGCCTGGAAAAAAATGTTACCGCTGACTGTTCCCGATGACATTCTTAAGGAAGTAGAAACAAAATATTTTTCAAACTATCCCGGAGCGATTACTTCAGGTTGCGGTGGGGGATATATAATTGTGGTTTCCGAGAAGGAGATTGAAGGGGCTCTCAGGATAAAAGTGAGATATTAGTTGGAGTGATGGAATAATGGAGTAATGGAGTAATGAAATAATGTGCTATAGTAATTAACTGTATTCTTTATTGTTAACTATAAATACACCCAAAATGAAAACAAACCTAACCAGACAATTTTGTCTTTCAAGTCTCCTCGGATTGGTGTTTACTTTGGTACTTTCTGCCCAGCAAAAAGTAACTCCTGAAGGTCCTTTCAAACCTACAGATGAATCGATGAAGCAATACCAATATCCTGAATGGTTCAGAGATGCCAAACTGGGTTTCTGGTCGCATTGGGGTCCACAGGCAGTTCCCCGCATGGGTGACTGGTATGCAAAAAACATGTATATGGAGGGAAGTGCTGATTATAAATATCATGTTGAACACTACGGACATCCTTCAGAGTTCGGTTACAAAGATATTATTCCATTGTGGAAGGCTGAAAAATGGGATCCGGATCAGTTAATGGCGCTTTATAAAAAAGCAGGTGCGAAATATTTTGTAAGTATGGGCACTCATCACGACAATTTCTTTCTCTGG